>JAYUUT010000303.1:0-1599 GCA_043754455.1 Myxococcales bacterium | reverse complement strand
CGGCCCGGGAGATCCATCTGCCCCTCCCACCTGTCTCCCGGGCCACCTTGGGTACAGCACATTCTGTGCCATCTCGTATTCCACCGACCCGAGATCACCGCATGGCTCTCGGCCCCCGCCATCGGCATGCGGCGCCCGGTGCCCTTATGTGGATCACGATCAGGCCGCCGGTAAAGCCCCGACAACCCGTGCCAGAAACGAAGCCAGAGCGGCGGCATATTCCCGCAGGAAATAGCGTTTGCGTTGCAGCGCTTCGCTCCTGGCCCACTTGCTGCTGGCGGCGATGGTGGGCGACATCTTGCGCCGGGCCTCTTTTGTGGCCGGGGAATGCTGCCAACGCTGGGCAAGGATGGCCTTGACGCCCACTACCCGTTTGCCTGTGACTTGGCGAATGGCAGCGGCGGTGCGCTCCTTGACTTCGAGGGGGGCCTTGACCCGTGCCACGAAGGCCTCGTGGGTCAGATTTTCGAAGCCGGGTGGCCGCGCGAAAGTTAGCGACACCGATTTGGGCATGGCCCCATCGGCGCGAAAGAAACGTGAAGGCCGCGAAGCAGTCAGACTGCGCCCGTGGATAATGGCGTCGACCGACGAGACCCCCGGCCATTGCGATGCCTGTTCAACCAAATCAGCGGCGCAGGGATTGGCGTGGGTGTAGGCCATCTTGTCGATGATGTCGTCGGGTTCGGTGAGGCGAACGACGCTGGTCTGTTCAGACGAGAAGACGTTTTCCCAACGGCCCCGCATGGCGTTCACACATTTGGCCAGGTGTTTGTGGAACCGTTCGATGAAAAGGGGATAATTCCCCTCGGAATCATGCAGGCCGACATGGATGTGATTCGACATTGCGATTGCAAACAGGATGTCGATTCGATGGACCTGCGCGGCTTCGGCCAGGCAATAAATGAATGCGTTGTTGATGGCGGGGTCAGGCCGCAGCAGGAATTGGCGCTGGGTGCAGCGGCGGGTGATCATGTAGGACCGGTTGGGTAGGACCTGGCGGGGAAGGGACATGGTCCCGAGGTATCGGACCGCCCCGGCAGAAGTTGCTTCGAACGGCGGGAAAATCAACCTGGGAGGGCGATTTTCTGGCTTCCCCGGCAGAAGTTGCTTCGGACGGTGGGAAAATCAACCTGGGAGGGCCATTTTCTGAACCTGGGAGGGCCATTTTCTAGACGGCGGGAAAATCAACCGGGGAGGGGGGGGCCGGGGAGGGGGGGGGCCGAGCCTGTGCCGCCGCGGGCGGATGTGTTCCGGCAGATCGGGACTTTTTGATCTGCGGGTACCCTGTGCGACACTGGAGCGATGAAAACATTAGGGTGGTTTGGCTTCGCGGTGTTGGCGGCGGGGTGCAGCGGCGGCGGGGGATCGTCCGCGGGAGATCTGAAGGAAAAATACATCGGCGCCATTTGCCAGTACTACGTGCGCTGTTCTGTGGCCCCCGACGACGCCGTCTGTCGGGCGTCCTTGGAATCAGACTTGGCAGTGTCGCTGTCGCAATTGTCTGACGCCATCAACGCGGGTCGGGCCAAGTATCACGCGGACAAGGCCGACGCGTGTTTCAAAGTCATAGGCGGGCAAAGTTGTTCCACGCAGGCGCTC
>JAYUUT010000302.1:0-27200 GCA_043754455.1 Myxococcales bacterium | reverse complement strand
TCGCGCCAAGTTCCGGAAGATCTTGCGGCGCTGATTCGGATCATTGCGACCCCGTCGCTGTCACTTGCAGCCGATGGGAGAGCGCGAGACCACGAAATCATCGACCCACACGTCGACATCAGCATTTTTTTCGCTGGAGATGGCCCCCGCGCGGGTGAGGTCGAGCCCGTCCACCAGCAGCGTGTTGACGTTCGTGATGTCGTGAATGCCCTGGCCGTCGATGGACAGGCGCGCCCTTCCGTTCGTGGCGATGTCGATAGTCAACTCGGCACAAAGCCAGCGGTCCCTAACAAAGGCGCCGGGCGTGGAGCGGACGGTCCCCTGTACGTTCGTAGCGGCGGTGGTGTTGGGGGACAGATCGAACGATATCTTGCCGCCTGGCCCCCGCGCCTCCATCAGCACCACGTAGTCGGTGAGGACCACCGCAGCCGGCACGTAGAAGAAAGCACGCAGATAAATCGTGCCGGTTTGCAGGCGGGGGCCATACGATTGGCTGACAACGTGGCCCGACAGCGCTGACCCGTTGGCCAAAGAATGGATATGCAGCGACGCCCCGCCTCGTGCGGATCTGGCCCTGTCAACGCTGATCTGGCCGGTGGGGGTCGACCGCGGCATGTAGGCGGGATCGTCGAAGTCCACGCAGTACAGTGCGTTTGCGTGTTCCGTGGTGCAGGCGGTCGGGACCGGGACCATGTCCACGGCGGCAGCGCCCGCATCACCGATGGCGGAATCACCGGCTGACAGGGCATCGATCATCGCCGCATCATGGGCTAAATCTCGACCGGGCCCATCGCCGGAACCCAGGTCTTGGACCAAGGCGCCGTCGACCCCTCCCCCGGCGCGGGCATCCCCCAGCGCGGCATCAACGGGCGCGGCATCAACGGGAGCATCGCGGGCGCGGGTTTCGCCGGTTGTGAGGCCCAGATCGCCGCCTGCGCTGTCGCCGGCCTGCGACGTGATGTCAGGCCGGACCGGACGGTCTGCGGGGTCCCCCGAACCCGCATCAACGTCCCCTTCGCTGCCGAGGGGCAGGACACGGTAGCCAATACGTCCGCAGGACGCGGTCGCGATCAGCAGGCAAACGACGAACGACAGACGCAATAGGCTTTTTTCATCGGCTGTGCCAACCCTCCGCTTGAGGGGCGGTCACGGGATGGGACGTTCTAAAAATCTTGTGTGATGGAAAGGTCCACGGACAGGCTGTGGCAGAACGGCTGGGGCACGCCGTTGAGGACATAACGCCCGTACCGCCAGCGCCGCAACGCCTCGACGATGGCGGCATCAACCACGGGATTGTGTACCGGTGATGGTCCGAGGAACCGCAAGGATTCCACCCGGCCCTCGGGATTCACGCACAACTCCGACGCTGCCGTCCAGCCCGGACCTGATTTTAACAGTGCGCGCGGGATTTTCGGAGGCTCGCCGGTTTCGCGCAGATTCATTCCCAGATGTTGCTCCAACACCGGAGCTTCGGTTTTTTTGGTTTCCATTTTCAGCGCGGTCGCTGGGCCCAGCGTTGATACATTCAGCTCTAAGCTGTAACGGGCCTCGACCACCGGTTCCCGCGGCGATTCGGTGAATAACAATTGGATGACGCCGCCCAGAACGCTGGATGGACCAATGCCTGACACGTCCAACGGTCGGACGGCACGAAGCCGCAGCCGGCGCCCTGGATTTTCCTTGGTCGTGGCTATATCAAGGAAGGCTTCGACCTCGATCTCGTGGGTGCCGGTGCGTACAGGCAGTGGCCCTGGACCAATGACCTCACCATCCAAAAACAGCCCCAACCAAACCAGGTGAATCCGGGTGCCCAGTCCCATGAAACGATGTTCAACCTGAAAACTAACCGACGCGGGTGCAGTCGTAATTTCGGGATCGCCGGCGTGTTCGGTCAAGAATAGTTTTCGCCTGACCGTCACATCGAAGGGGCATTGGTTTTGTGCGCGCCGGTACGACGAAATTGCATTCTGGCGTTCGTCCAAGGCCGCCAAACTGTCGGCTGCCCCCAGCAGCGCCGCACAACACAACGCCCCTTCGCCTGCTGCACATTCCTTTTCCGATACCTCGCGAAACCCCGCCAGCGCACGCCCAAATTCACGATCGTCCAAACGCCCCTGTGCTTCCCGCAAAATGTCCGGGCTATGGGCGCAGGCGCACAGCCAACCCAATCCCAAAAGGATCCCAGCGCGAAAAACCTTCATCGAACGTGATGGTATCAGGTCGTCCCCGCGGATGGGGCCGCAACCGTGCCCGGGGCCGGTTTCCCCGTCAGTCGTAACGAAGCGCGTAGATCGGATCCACCCGCGAGGCCCGCACCGCGGGGTACATCCCCGACAAGATCCCCACCGCCATCGACACGCCAATGGCTAAGAACAGCGATGATGCGGTCACCACCGTGGGCCAGTGGGCATAATTGGCGACGACCCGCGCGATTCCCACGCCCATCGCAACGCCTGACAAACCACCTAGGGCGCTGATGGAAAACGATTCGACCAGGAATTGGCTGACAATGTCCGATCGGCGCGCCCCGATGGCCCGGCGAACCCCAATCTCGCGGGTGCGTTCTAGCACCGACGCCAGCATGATGTTCATGATGCCGATGCCGCCGACCAACAACGAAATGCTGGCGATGCAGCCCATGACGATGTTGAACAGCCGCTGGGTCTGACGGCTTTGCGCAAGCAAGGCCTCGGGCACGATGATTTCGTAGTCGTCGATGCCGCCGTGGATGCCATCGAGCAAGGTCTTGATCACAGCGGCGATCTCGCGTGCCTGCGATTCTGGTTTCAGGCGCACCAGGATCTCGTCCAGGGGTGAAGCCAGCAGTTCGTGTTCCAGTTTTCGCTGCGCGGTGCTAACGGGCAGGAAAATCTCCCGCGATTCGCCGCCGGAAATTGCTGATGCGATAGGCGATCCTGCACTGGGACCCATGCCCCCTGGTGCCCCCCCTGCGCCAGGGGCGGTCTTGGTTGCGCCTGCGGGGCGGTCAGCCACAACGCCCACCACCTGGCACCATAGGTCATTGATTTTGACCTGTTGGCCCAAGGCGGGACCATAGGCGAATAGATCCCGGCGCACGCCCGCGCCAATCACACAAACCTGGGCGTGGTCCCGAACGTCCACGCGATCGATAAACCGCCCCTCGCCCAGAGGCAAGGTCACGATGTCGCGGTGTTGGTAGGAAACCCCAAACACGGTGGCTTCGGTTTTTGTATCCCCGGCCTGAACGCGCCAGGGGTCGACGCGCAGACGGGGCCCGACCATATCGACCCCCGACACCGCTTCGGCAATGGCGTCCGCATCGCGCAGGGACACACCCAGGGATTTTTGTCGCGCGGTTCTTAGTTCGTCGGCCTTCAACTGGCGCGCCCGCACCAATACGTTGCGAAGGCCCAGCTGGTCGATCATCTGTTGGGCTTGTTTGGCGGCCCCGGCGCCGATCGACAACATCGCGATGACGGCGCCCACCCCGAACATAATGCCCAGCATGGTCAGGGCGGATCGCAGTTTGTGCGCGGACACGCCGTCGCGCGCGGAACGAAAGGCTTCGGAAAGATTCATCGGCCCCGCCTCATGACACGGTTTTCAGTGTTGACGGGTGCGGGGGGGGCGCTGCCGCGGTTGGCCTTGCGGTTCGAATCAGCCACGGTTTCGTCGGCTGACAGTTTTGGATCTCGCAAGGCCAGAATATCCCCAGATTTCACGCCTTCGGTCAGCACCACGCGGCCGACGGTCCCGGGGCCCATCCTCACTTTGACTTCTTCGAACGAATTGCTGTTCGTGCGTCTATGGACATACGCGCCCTTGTCATTTTGAAACACCGCCTGGCGCGGAACGGCCAGGGCTTGGGGCAATTCTTCGATGATGATTTCGGCGTGCAAACGCTGGCCGGGCTTCAATCCCTTCACGGCCATAGGGATTTCCAGAATGGATCCGAAATATTGCGCGGGAATTTCCGGAGATTTTGGCTTCGGAAACGGATCGACCTGTTTTACGATCGCCTCCAGCGCGTCGTCGGGCCGGGCTTCGACGAAAACCTTGGCGCGTTTGCCACTAACCAGTCCACCGGCGTCTACCTCCAACACGAATACTTCGGCGTCCATGCGATCGTTCATCGCGACTTCGCCAATGCGCATGCCGGAAAATGCGCGATCGCCTGCCTGCAGCGTGCGGTTGCCCCAACGCTGCAACACCCAGGTGCCGTCGTGGGGTGCCTTCATTTCCAGTCGTTTCATGGCAAGGGCTGCGTTTTTGCCTTCTTGTTCGGCCTTGCGCCGTTCGACCCCAATGATTTCAATGCGCGTCCGGGACAGTTTTTCTTCCACTTTTCTAGCGGCCCCGGTCTGCTTGATACGGGCGGTTAATAGGCCTTCGTCAATTTCGGACTCGATGACTTCGTTGCGGGGGAAGAACCGCGGATCTTTTCGTCCCAATTCCTTGGATCGTTTCAATTCTTCTTGCGTCAGCGATGTCGTGCGATCCCGTTCGTTCAGTTGATTGTCGATCTGGGTGCGTTCGCGGGCGATTTTGTGGTTGGCCGCCTGTTGTTCCGCCCGGCTGTCGACCAGGTTTCGGCTGGCATCGGTATCGTCGAAACGAACGACCACATCTCCCTTTTTTACCTGGGCCCCGTCTTCGGCCAGAAAATCGATTAGGATCGCGCGGCTGTCGGCGGGCGTGCTGATCATGGTCGACTGGTGGGGTTTCAAAAACCCCTCGGCGCGCACGATTCGCACAAATGGCGCGGGTTCCAGCCTTAGTGTGGGGACATCGGCCAGGGCCTTCGCGTCAGGGCGGAAAAATCCGGCCCGGGCCAAATAGGCATAGGCCCCTGCCCCCCCCAAGGTCACAACCAATACGACGGCGACGCTGCCTTTTTTCACGAAAGACCATCGTCTAGGTCGCGACGGGACACCTTGTCAGCCGCTTGCAGTCCTGATTTGACCTCAACCTGGCTGCGGGATCGTCGGCCCAGTTCAACCTTGACCCGTTCGAATCCGGTCGCGGTTTTGCGAAAGGCGTAGGTCCCATCGCCGCGCGTGAATACGGATTCAATAGGCAAAAGCAGAGCGTTTTTAATCGTGTCAGTCAAAAGCCGCCCGCGAAATTGCATTCCGGGTCGCATACGTTGGCTGTCGGTTTTCTGGATCGCGATGTTGATGCCGATGACCTTTAGAGGGTTTCTAGGGGACTGCCGGTACACATTCGGACGCAGGGCTTCGACGGTCCCGTTCCATTCAACTTCGGGCAGGGCGTCCAGCCGAAAGGTCATGGTCTGTCCGACGCGAACCCGCGACGATTCCAGTTCGTCCACTTCCCCCCGGCCTTCCATATCCGCCAAATCCGTCACTTCTAAGCACGGCTCTCCCACCCAGCAGGGATCGCCCACTTTCTTTTTTTCACCGCGCCAGCTCATGCGGTAGACGACCACACCCGCCGTAGGGGCGAACACGGTCATCTTTTTGATGGCGCCCTGCAACCTATCTAGGCGCCCGCGAAATCGCGCCAACCGATCCCTTAAGAATGCCAGTTCGGCCTGGTTCAACTTCCTGGAATGCACAAGGCGTTGTTTGGCCATGCGCAGCTCGGCCTCAGCGCTTTCGGAATCAATTTTAGCTAGCTTCATTTCTACAGCCGACGTGTATTTTTCGGGCAAGTCCGCCTTTAACCGTGCCTTGCTGGCCTTGGCCTCGGCTTCCAGCAAACGCAGCTCGCCCTGGCGGCTGTCCAGTTCAATGTCTTGCTGTTTGCGCACGATTTCTTTGGTTGATTCTTCGACGTCCGACGCGCGTTCCAGGCGCTCTCTTTCCATTTCGCTTGTGTCGAACCACAAAACGGGGTCACCTTTTTTGACCGCTGCGCCTTCATTGGCCATCCGAGCGATTTTGAAATCGCGGTCGTCGGCTTCTTCGGGGGCCTGCAGCGGGCTGGAACGGGTCGCCTTCAGCACCCCCCCCACGTCAACTTCCAACAATAGGTCGCCGCGTACGACCGGCAACCAGTCTTCGGCGCTGGGGGCGGCGCCTGTGCCGGGGGATCCCCCGCCCCCACAGGTTGCCAAAAAAAACAATGACCCCAGCCATCGCCGTTTCATGGGACAGCCCGCCGCAGGCGCGTGCCTTCCTCCACACCGCCTGTAACCACGCACAGTTCGGCCCCGCATGGACCCAGTTTTACGGTTGTCGATCCTCCGGTGGCCAGATACGCCTGCGGGGGATGGGATTCCATGTTTATGGCCAATCGTGAAACCAGCAGCGCATCAGCCTGGGTTTCGGAAATCACATCGACTCGTGCTGACAATCCTGGCCGCAGCACCGCAACATCATCTTCCATCAATTCAATTCCCACCGTGAAGGCACGTCTTTGTGACCTGACCGACGCCTCCCGTGCCACAGGCGAGACTTCGACAACTTTGCCGTGAAATAATTTTTCTGGATACGCGTCCAGGGTCACCCGGGCCCCCATGCCGACGGTCACCCGTCCATCATCCACATCAGACAGCCAGGCCTTGACCCTTCGGGCGCCCGTATCGCTGATGCGGATCACGGTCATCCCCATCCACACATCGTCGGCTTCTTGCAACTTGCGCCCCTCGTTCCAATGTTCGCCAAGGATGATGGTGCCATCACCTGGCGCCCGCAGGGTTAGGGCGACGATGCCTTCTTCGGCGGTCTTCACTGTGCGCCTTATTTTGTCAACGCTCAGGCGTTTGACCGACAGATCCAGTTCGGCCACTTTGCGTTGGGCAACCAGCGCTTCCTCCGATTTTTCAAGGTCAACCTTCGCCCGCCGCAGGATCATCTGTTTTTCCAGGTAGTCGCGTTTGGGAAGGATCCCAACTGGCACGTCTGCGTCGATTTCTGCCCGTTTGACAACCGCGCGCTTCAGTTCCACATCCAGTGCCTTGTCCGCTTCCGCGACGCCGTTTTGTGACGCTTGTCGTTCCAGATCGATCTCAGACTGATTCAGGGCCAGCAGTTTTTCTTTGACCTGCGCCACGTAGGCGGTCGAATCCAGTTCGGCCACGATGTCGTCTTTTTTCACCTCGGCGCCTTCCAGCGCCAGGGACCGAATCGTGACCTTCCCGCTTGGCACCCGGGGCACCTTCAATTCGGCAGCAGCCACTGCGTCAATTTCGCCGGTGAGCGGCAGAATCTGTTCGAAATTCCCGCGGCGTACCACCAGATCGCCAGGCCGTCCCGATGCCTGCCGTGGAGCGGATTCACCACGGGCGCAGGCCCCCAGGGCCAGTGAAAAGATCAGCAAAGATTGATACGTCATCGTGGGGTCCAACCAACCGTCTACTGTGCGTACACGATAGACGTTGGAAGCGGAGTTAGAGGTTAGGAGGCTGAAAGCCGCACGGGGTCAAGAACCCGTAAAACACGGCGATATGGCGCAAAAGATGGGGCCAATCATGATCCACGCCGGTATCTCCAACCCTGAATGCGCCCGATGTTGCGCGCTTCGACGGCGTCCGCTTCAATAAGGCTTTGCTGTAGGGATTCGGGCAGCCGCCGGTAAAGCGCGTTGCTTATCACCATTTCGTGGGGCCCGGCCTCGGCAGTGAGGCGGGCGGCCACGTTGATACATTCCCCGATGGCACCCATTGTGGTGCGGCTAAAGGGCCGCAGCGGCATAAGATTGATATCCCCCATGGCCATCCCGATGTGGCATGCGGCGCTGGGTTGCAACGGATCAATCTGTCGTTGCCATTCATTCATGACCGACGCGCCAATCTGTAACAGTTTGCGACCACAGGCCATCGCCGCCGCCGCGTCGGTATCGCGATGGTTTGGTATTCCAAACAGCGCCACCATGCCATCGCCCAAAAATTGATACAGCATGCCGCCGTCGTTCAGTACCTGTGCCCGCGCTTTTGCATAAAATGACGTCAACACGTACCGCACGACTTCATCATCGCGCGTGTCGCGGACGTAGCTGGAAAAAGCCGAAAGATCCGCAAACAACACCGTGACCCCACGATACAGCCCCGGCGGCATTAGATCTTCGGATGGGATCTGGCCCGTCCGCGACATATCCCGCAGCCGCCAAAAGCCGAAATGCCACATCAGCGACGATTGCAGGTCGTCCAGCGTCGATTCGGTTCCGAAGGCGTATTTGGCCTTGGCCCGATCAATGGCGGTGCGTAGATCTAGTAGCCGTGTTTGCATGTCGAAAAGCCCCGGCAACTGAATGCCGAAATGTTCGTGCAGCAAGGCCAAAAGCCGTCGTTCATCCCAGATCTCGACGGCCATGTCGGGGCGCACGACCGCGCGGACGGCCGCCGCAAGGTTCGTAGGACGGTCAGCGTCTTCATTGCGAACGACCACAATCAACTGTGATCCCTGGGCTGCTTGTGCGTTTTGCGGTCCATACTTGCGGCCTAGGTGGGCCAGCATGCGTTGGCGCGGGTAACCCAGTTTGACTTCAATGAAGTAGGGTGCCGAGCCCGGCACCGACACGCGGATATCTGCGAACGCGCCGGGGCCCAGTTCGACCTCACGTTCGATGTCGATCTGTTCGAGGGTCACGCCGTCAACTTTGGCGTGGTGAAACCGGGTCAGATTGCAGCAAACTTCTTCTACAAATAGGCGCAGTTCACGGGTGTGGGCGTCGTCGCGGTGGGCGTCCAATGACATAAGGTACACCCAGCGTAGCGCGCCGGGGCCGTCTAGGTCACCTACCTGTAAAACCTTGATGCGCGCACCCCCCGTAACCGGGGGCTGCGCTTAAATCGAGGGATGGCGTTGCGACTGTGCAAAGTTTTGCTGCTGCTGGGCCTTGGCGCGTGTAAATCGCCCCAGGTGATCGCCCCTGCGGCCCCCATGCTGGTCGTTGCCCGGGCCGTGCCCCCCGCGCCTCCCCCTGTGCCCCCCGTGGTTTGCACGGTTCGCGCTGCCGGCCCCGCCCCGCTGCGCCGCCTGACCCGCGAGCAGTACATCAACACCGTGAGCGATCTTCTAACTCAGCCAGGACAGGCCGCGGCCTTGTCCGAACTGCGCGGTGTGTCCGTGGTCGCATCCACCACCTTGCCAGCGGACGAAGTGGTGGGACCCTTTCGCAGCAATCTGGTGGCGGCCCCGACCGAACTGGACGCCCAGCAAATCATGGAGGCGTCAGAACGCGCCGCCGACGTTGCCATCAAACGGTTCGACACCTTGTACCGGTGCCCCGCGGGAGATGACATCCGCACCTGTGCCCGGGATTTTGTGGGACGGATGTTGACCCGTGCGTTTCGCCGCGTGGTTCACACCGATGAACTGTCCCGGTACGAACAGTTGTTTCTTCAGCAGGCGGGCCCCGATAACCCGCGCGATGGCGTACGGGCCGTGATCCGGACTTTAATGCAATCTCCGTTTGTGCTGAATCACACCCAGGGCGATGGTGATGTTGTCTCCCCAGGTCTTGTGGAACTAGGTCCGTACGCACTGGCCTCGCGTCTGTCGTACTTCTTGTGGATGTCGGGGCCCGATGATGCCTTGATGGCCGCCGCCGCACGTGGGGACTTAAATACGCCGCAGGGCCTGAAGGCCGAAGCCGCGCGTTTATTGCGGGACGATCGCGCTGCACGGGCGATTGGCAGTTTCCATTTGCAGTGGTTGGGGGTCGAAGATGTAGGGTCGTCCCCCAAAAACGGCAAGGTCTTCCCGTTATGGAATGTCGCTAGACCCGAAGCGGGGGCGTCGAAACTGGGCGATGCCCTGCGCAAAGAAACGGAACGGTTTGTCGATCACGTGATTCGCAAGGGCGACGCGAAGTTCGAGACCCTGATGGCCGCGTCTTTTTCTCTTCTGCATGACCCTCTGTTCGAATATTACGGGGTTGTCAAACCGGCAGTGTTCGATCCTCTGGTGCCCGTTGCGCTGGATCCCACGCAACGAGCGGGGGTGTTAACCCAGGGCAGTTTTTTAGCGTTTCATGCCCACGCGGCGCAGTCGTCGCCCGTCAACCGGGGTGTCCTGATTCGCAGAAACATTCTGTGCGACGACCTACCTGATCCGCCCCCTAATGTGAACAACACCCCGCCCGATCCCAATGCGAAATTGACGACCCGTGAACGTTTCGAAGAACACAGGTTAAGCGGCGTTTGTTCGGGCTGTCACAATCTTATTGATCCGATCGGGTTTGGATTTGAACGGTACGACGGCATTGGCCAATACCGCGCGACTGAAAATGGCAGCCCTGTGGATGATTCAGGCAGCCTGGCCATGTCGGGAAAACCTGGGGTGGCGTTCAAAGGGGCTGTCGAACTGGCCCACGAATTGGCCAACAGCCGTCCCGCCCGTGCCTGTTACGTGAAACAATGGCTGCGGTTCGCCATGGGCCGACAGGAAACCTTTGAAGACGCCTGTTCCTTGCGGCTGCTGGAAGATACGTTTGAACGCAACGGCCACGACATTCGATCCCTGTTGGTGACCGTAACCTCCACCGATGCTTTTCGTTTGCGCGCCATTCCTCTTGCCAAGGTGACCCCATGAACCGTTTGCATAATGACCGGTTTTCGCGCCGCGGGTTTTTATCCAGCGTTGGGCTGGCCACAGCGACGATGCCGTTTTTGCCTTTGCAAAACGCCAGCGGGCGGGAACGGGTGATGCCGAAAAGACTGTTGTTGTTCTTTACCCCACACGGAACGATTTTCGAAAAATGGAAACCCACGGGGACGGAAACGCGATTCGTTCTTGGCGATATCTTGCGGCCTTTGCAACGCCATCAAAAACATATCAATGTGCTGGCGGGTTTGGACATTCGCGCCCCCGGCGTCGGCGCCCCTCACACCAAGGGACCAGCGATTTTATGGACGGGATCGCCGTTGTTGAAGGACAAAACCTTCGTGCGCAAGGACGCGTCTGGGGGGCTGTATTTCGGTTGGAATAGCGGTCCTTCGGTTGATCAGGTCATCGCGCAAAAAATTGGCGCCGCCACACCCTATCGATCGCTGGAACTGGGTGTGCGATCGGGAATCTCCCACCCGGGATCGCGGATGATTTATTCGGGCCCCCGGCAACCCCTGCCCCCCGAAGGCAATCCCGCCGCTCTGTTAGGCAGGCTGTTCGGGGGTGGAGGCCCTGCGTTTGCGGCGCTTCGCCAAACCCGGAAAAGCACCATTGATGTCGTGAAAGCCGACCTTGAGTCCTATCGGGCTTCGGCGGGCGTTGACGATCGCGAAAAACTGGATGCCCATTTATCGGCTGTTCGGGGCATCGAAGCGCGCTTAGAACAAAAAAACGTGGCCTGTCGGCGCGCGCCCCAGGTCGCAAAAACTGATCTGGATCCGAACGCGCTGGAAAACACGCCCGCGGTGCTGGATTTGCAGCAAGATCTAGTAGTCGCGGCCCTGGCCTGCGATCTGACCCGCGTGGCCAGCATTCAATACCGTGTGGGCGAAAACGACAATGACCGCTATCAGTGGGCCGGTGTCGAGAACGAAGGCCATCACATGCTGACGCATTCAGGGGACAGCCAGGCTGCCGAACGCGCCCAACTGGTGAAGATCTATACCTGGCACGCCGAAAAATTCGCACGCCTGCTGGACGGTCTGCGTGCCGTACGGGAAGGAAACGGGACGTTGTTAGACAACACCCTCGTCGTCTGGGGCAGCGAAATTGGCAAGGGCAACAGCCATTCGTTTGATCGTGCGCCCTTCATCACCGCGGGTGGCTGCGGTGGGACTGTGCGGACAGGGCGGTTTCTCGATTTACCCGCGAAAACGCCCCATAACCGGTTGCTGGTGTCCATGTGCCACGCGATGGGCCTCAGCGACGTGGCGTCGTTTGGGGCCACGGACGACGGCCAGGGAGGGTTGTCGGGCCTGGCGGGATGATGGGCGGCATCCCGCCCTTAAGGTTTGACGAAGCGCAGGGCGAACCGATCGCTTTGCCCTTCGCGGCCGTCGTCAACGACGTTGAAGTCGCGCGGGTCGGTGGGATTGCGCAGGAAGTTTGATTCCTCCGCGGGCCGAAATCCCGCGGCCTCGATTTCGGATCGGACCACTGTTTGTTCAATGCGGTGCAGATCGCTGGCGGCCTCAACGCCCGTTCCGATCTTCGCGCTGTGATCGATGACCACGTAGACACCGCCCGATCGCAGGGCCTTAAAGACTGACTGATTCATCTTTTTCCGGTCCGTCTTCATCCAAACTGTGTCGTGATAAAAAAGCGCCAGCACCACGGCGTCGAGCTCTTTGGCCTCCGGAGGCAGCGGCTCGTCGAACTCGCGATTGACGCGAATAACGCTCTTCATCAGAGGCAGATCAAAGCGTTCGCCCCATTTGTTGTCGAAAAATTCCGCCATCATCTTCGGCGAGTTCTGCGCATAGACGACGCCTGCGCTGCCGGCCGCGCGCACCACAAGTTCGGTGCTGTAGCCGGCTCCGGCCCCCAGATCGGCGATCTTCCATCCTGGTCGGACGCCGATAAACGCCAGAAAATCAGCCGGCTTGCGATACCCGTCAGTCTTGCGGTCGGCCTCGCTTCGATCGGATGCGTCGACAACTGCCTGATAGGAGCCGGGGGCCGGTCGATCGCTGTGCGTGGTTGCGCACCCAGCAGCCCACGTGCAGCCGAGTGCGAAAGCGGCCAGTGCCATACGAACAGTGCTGTGTTGTTGATTCATGGTGGCGGTAGATGACCACAGGTCGGCAATACATCCAAGGACCTTGGTGTTTAGATGTATTGTTCTGGCATGATCGCCAATCGCCGAAACTTTCTTTCCCACACGGGGCGGGCCGCTTCGGCCGCCTTGGCGCTGCCTCTTGGTGCGAGGGAAAACCCCAGCGCCGCATCACGGAAAACCGCGCCGTCTTATGCGGACTGGAATGCCGTGCGGGGCGAGTTTCTGTTGCGGCGCGATCGCATCCATATGGCGTTAATGTTGTTGGCTTCACACCCGCGGCCGGTACGTGACGCGATTGAGACGCACCGCCGTGGCTTGGATGAAAACCCGGTCGACTATTTCGAAGAACGGTTTTTTCATATTGAAGCTGATTTGCGCGCCAAGGTCGCTGCCTATACGGGGGGCGGTCCGGATGGGATTGCATTGACGGACAGCACGACCATGGGACTTGGCGTGCTGTACAGCGGCCTGCCGCTGCGAAGCAACCAAGAAATCCTGACGACCAAACACGACCACTACGCCACCCACGAAAGTTTGCGTTTGCGC
Organism: Myxococcales bacterium; assembly: GCA_043754455.1. Lineage (GTDB taxonomy): Bacteria > Myxococcota_A > Polyangia > Fen-1088 > Fen-1088 > JAYUUT01. The sequence continues at coordinate 14,039 of JAYUUT010000302.1, read as the reverse complement.
GCCTTGCGCACGGGGGCTCCGGCGCCCCGTCAGGTTGCTCTGTACGACACGCCGGCGAAGGTCTCGCAGGACGAAGCCACCAGTCGTTTGCTGGCCGCGATCGGGCCGCGCACGCGCATTGTAGCCGTCACCTGGGTCCATTCGTCCACAGGCGTAAAACTTCCCATTCGGCGATTTGCAACTGAAATAGAGACCTTGAATCGCAATCGCGATGAAGCCGATCGGGTGCTTCTTTGCGTCGATGGTGTACACGGCTTCGGTGTTGAGCAGGAATCGCCGGCCGATCTTGGTTGCGACTTCTTCGTCGCTGGTTGCCACAAGTGGATGTTTGGCCCGCGCGGCACCGGCATCGTATGGGGCAAGCCCGCAGCGTGGAAGGGACACGCGGGGCCGATCGCGGCCTTCGACATGGATCCTTATGGCGCGTGGATGAAGGGCACAGTCCCCGCTGGTCCGCCGGGGCCGCTGGCCACGCCGGGAGGATTTCATTCTTTCGAGCACCGGTGGGCCTTGGGTGAGGCGTTCGCATTTCACCAGAAAATCGGCCGCGTGCGCATTACGAACCGCATCCACGAGCTGGCGGCACAGTGCAAAGAGGGTTTGGCGAAAATGCCCCATGTCGCGGTACACACGCCCCGCGATGAAAAACTGTCGGCGGGGCTTGTTTGTTTTGAGGTCAAAGGCTTGCCCGCAAAAGACGTCATCAAACGTCTGCACCACCGGAATATTATTGGCAGCGTCACGCCCTATGCCGCTGAATACGCGCGCCTCAGCCCGGGAATCCTCAACACCCCCGACGAGATCACGACGGTGCTGCGGGAGATCCGCGCTTTGGCGTGATGGCGCGCCTTTGAAATTCGCCTAACATGGGCCCGATGGCAAACGCAGGTGGACGATTCCATTTTTTAGTCACGGTTGCAACCTGCGCGTTTGTCGCGCCCGCATGGGCTGACAAACCCGTCGCCCCGACGACAATCACGGCTGCCGCAACTCTGGTGCCGTTTTCGTCCCCAGAGTCACAGCAGCGGTTCGCCCGGTCGAAGCACATCGTGGATTTTTTTCGACTGGCCAATCAATTCGAAAGTCAGCGCAACCTGGGCTATTGCGGTCCGACCAGTGCGACGATTGTTCTTAATGCCTTGCGCCTGGGGAATCCCAAGGCACCGCGACCTCGTGACGAGACAACGTTTCCGGCCGAATACATCTCGCGTCTGCCACCAGGGCTGGATCCAGTTTTCAAGCGCTATACGCAGACCACTTTCTTCGATGCCCATATGGAAAAGGTCAAGACGCGGGATCAGTTTTTTGGATCGCCGCGCAACCCAGGGGCCAAGCCCAGTCCGGGAATCGAGCTGCGTGAGCTGCACCGAGTGCTCCTGAACCATGGCCTCAAATCAGATTTGCGCATCGCGGATGATTCAATGACGGACGAACAGATGCGTCAGGATTTGACTCGCAATCTGCAGACCGCGGATGATTTTGTCATCATCAACTATTCGCGGACTGAAACGGGGCAGGGGCGCTTCGGTCATATGTCGCCGCTTTCGGCGTATGACCAGGCCTCCGATTCGTTCCTGGTGATGGACGTCAATCCCAACCAAGCCGGCTGGGTGTGGATGCCTGCCTCGTTACTGTTCCGTGCGATGCGCACCCGCGATGTGGCTGAAAACCGGGGCTATTTGTTGGTGTCCGAAGGCACGAAGTTTTAGGGCACCGTGTGGAGTTTTTTTAGTGCAGACGGCCGGCGATGCCAAACAGGAAGGGGGGTGGTCCCGGTGGGGCTCCGGGGCCTTGGGGCAGGGCGCCGATGGTCGGCGTCCATTCGCTGACGTTGAAGAGCTGTTTGGCCCTGCTGAGGATGACCGAACGCTCTTGTTGGTTTTCGGACAGGATCGGGGCCGACGTGATGGGCGCCGTGGGTGGGGCGCTATTCAAAGCCAAGACATCGGCTTGAGACAAACGGGGCGGCGCAGACGTGTCCTGGGCGCTGTTTGAGGCGGACCCGCGGGATAGCGCCCGCAACTTCGGAAGGAACAGGGCGCCCCCGGTCATCCCGACCAACGGCCCTAACGAAAGACCCACGAGCACGGGGGTCGCATTGTCACGCGTTGACAGCGTCGCCCCGAGGACGCCTCCCGCCACCGCGCCCGACGCCCCCAGAAGGCTCACCCAACCGAAGTCGCGGGGCGCGATAAGTTCGTTGCTCTGAAGAAGGTGCCCCGCCAAGAACCCGAGGTTTGCGCCTGCGGCGCCCCCCAACGTCACCTCATGGGGATCGCGGTTAAGCAGGGCGCCACCGAACGATCCCATCCAGGCCCCCCACGCGCTGAAGCCTAGCGACGTGAAGTTCTTGCTGGTTTCCGTGCTCGGTCGCAGCGCGGTTGAGAGGCCCAAAGTGGCGCCCAGCCCCGCCCCGACCAGCGTGGCCCCCGCATACTGAGCATCGCTTGCTGCGCGGCCCGCCCACGCAAAGACCAGCCCTTCAGATGCGCCGAGGGCCGATCCCAACATTGTGGAAGACGCCACTGAATCGTGTCCTTCGATGTGGGGGCCGATGAGCGCGCCCGCGGAAAGGCCGAGGGCGCTGCCTCCTAACAGAACGCCGACCCCGGATCGGCCTTCGAGGTCGGACGAGAGCAACACCACCCCGCCCGCGATGGACGCGCCGATTGCCGATCCAACGCCCGCCATCGAGGCTTCGCGCACATCCGGTTTGAAAAATGGGGATGCCAGCGTCGCCACGGCGGTTGCCCCAAACGCTCCGGCGGCAACGCCTCCGAGCTGGCGGCGGCCATCGACCTCGTCGTTTGCATAGAGCAAATGTGGCAACCACGCCCCGAGCCACGCCCCTTGGATGGGGGCCAGAGTCAGCAAGGGCTGGTTTTGCTCGTCGATTTGAATCGCCCGGTGGGCGGCAGCACCCAGCACCAGGCCTGCCGCCCCCCCGCCCATCAAACCCCACACCGGGGCATCGGTCCGTCTGCTGAAAAGGGCGCCCATGCCGGCGCCAGCGAACGAAAATATGCCGTCCATGGCGGCGGCGTTGAGCATGAGGTCCTCATCCAATTCCAGTCTGGGGGCCAGGGCGGTTGCAATCAGCGAGGTTCCGCCCGCACCCAACATCAGTCCCCCAACTATTTTTTGGCCATCGACGCTGGCGGTGTCGCTGTGGCCTAAAAAGGGAATCCAGGCTCCGTGCCACGCCCCCAGCAGGGTTGCGCCGGTGATGAAGCTGCCATCGGTGGGGCCAAGGGTTAGTCGTGGCCACAGGGTGGCCCCGATGCCCAGCCCAGCCACGGATCCAGCCACCGTGCCGATGCGCTGAACCTGTGTCGACGATGAGTCATCCACCAAGAGGCCGACGCCAAGGCCTGTGACCATGCCATCGAGACCGCCGAGGGTCGCTGTGCCGAATTGACCCGGGGTGGCGCCTGCTGCGCGGCGCAGGGCCACTGCCCCCATCGTGCCTCCGGAAAGACCGAGGAGAAGGCCGCCGCTTGTTGTGCGGTCAAGCCCGGCCCAGCGGCGGCTGCCCAGGCCCGGGGATAGGGAGCCGATTAGTCCGCCGAACCCGAGGCCAACGGGCATGACAGCGAGATCGTCCGCAATCAGAGGCGAAACGTGTTGCGTGGCGGCCGCTGCGGTGATGCCAGCGAACGATCCCAGCATCGTGCCCGCGGTGTCGGGGCGTCCCCCGTTCGAACTGAGCAACATTGTCGTGCCAAGCCCCATCGTGCCTCCGAGGACGCTGCCGCCCAACACGGCTGCATGATCGGCGCGTGTGGGTCTTACAAAACGGGAAAGAACCAGCCCCGAGGTGCCGCCCAAAGATGTGCCCATCAAAACCCCGCCCCAGCTATGTCGGCCATCTGCATTGGCGGAGGGGGGCTTGTCGTTCAAAAGTCTTGAGACCATGAAGCCATGCGAGGCCCCGAGGAGTCCGCCGGACACAAACATTGCCGGGGCATCGGGGGACGAGGTGGAGTTGAGGGGGGACAGATGTTGGGTCGTGGCGGCGGCGGTGATGCCCGCGGCAGAGCCAAATAGGGTGGCGGCGGTGTCGGGGCGACCGGATGCAGAGGTAAGGAGCATGGAGGTGCCGAGGCCCAAGGAGCCCCCGAGGATGCTGCCGCCAAAGACGACGGCATGATCGGCGGGGGTGGGGCGGACAAAGCGCGAAAGGACGAGGCCTGAGGTGCCTCCCAGCGACGTGCCCATCAAAACTCCACCCCAACCTTGTCGGTTGCCGACCCCGGAGACCGTGCCGCCTTCGCCGATGAGGCCCGCCAACATCAGGCCATGCGAGGCCCCGAGGAGTCCGCCGGACACAAACATTCCGGGGGCACCGGGCGTACTGAACCCTTCATCCAGACGAAGGGGACGAGACAAGAGCGCCGCACCCCCCATGAACGCGGTGCTGCCCGCCACGGCGCCAACGCGCGACGATTGGGAGCTGTCCGTGGGCAGCATCATTCCAAGGCCCATTCCGGCCGAGAGGCCCAAGCCTCCGGCGGCACCGATTGTAGCGGTTTGTCGATCGGAGGCCTCCGTAGCATGCCCCAAGATCGCCGCGCCGACCCCACCGATGGCGAGGCCTGACCAGGCCCCACCGACCGTGAAGCGATCGTTTCGCCACGAATCGTTTTGTAGCGAAGGCAAGAGCGATCCGATGAGGCCGCCATAGCCAAGCCCGAGCATGCCCGCGCGAAAATCTTCGCCGCGCCAGGAAATGAAGTGTGAGGACGTGGCACCCGCGGCCAAGCCCAGGAGGCTACCGCTCATACGCAAAACAGGGGCGCGCCGGTCGTCGTCCTCCGCAAAGAGGAAGTGGCCGACGCCATGACCAAGGGAAAGGCCAAGCAGGCTGGTGCTGATGGTGGCGGTGTACTCGTTCGACCCAGGCCGTGCCCATTTTGACAAGACAAGGCCGGTGACAGCACCCGCGGTGGTGCCAAGAAGCTGCCCACCCTTGGTCTGTCGATCGGCGGTTGCCGACGAGGCGCCCGATTCACCGTCATGGACACGCAGCGCCGATCCGGCCAGCGTGCCTTCAAGATAGCCAAGGCCGGCGCCCCACGTGGTCATGCCCGCCCAGTTCGGCCCGAATCCCTCGGTCAGCCGCAATGTCGGTTCAAGCAGGCCCGCACCGAGAGCGAGTGTCGCGCTGCCGGCGACCGCGCCGATGCGCGACGCTTGGGGGCTGTTGGTGGGCATCAAGAGTCCGGCGCCGAACCCCATGCCGAGGCCCGCGGCCCCGGCGAGGCTGACGACGCCGATTTGGGCAGAGGAGGGATCGACCGCGCGTGCGAGCAGCGTGCCCCCAGCGGCACCGACGCCTAAGCCCAACCAAGCCCCTCCCGCGGTCTGGCGCCCGGCGTTCCACTCACGAAGGTGCAAGGTCGGGGCGAGCGATCCAAGAAAAAGCCCATAGCCACCACCGAGCGTCCCCGCGAATAGTGCCGGCTTTTTTAACGGCGGCCCTTGGGAAAGCAGGACGCCGCCGCCAAAGCCCCCCGCGGCCCCTGCGATCACGCCGACGAATTCAGGCAAGCCCTTTTCACCGGTCGTGAGTTTGGAGAGACCCAGCCCTGTACTCATGCCAAGCCCCGTCGCTGTCGCGGCCATGAGCTGGTCGCCGGCCTCAGGAGCAAAACGTTGTGAGGCCAACAACCCGGCGATGCCTGCGCCCACGCCCCCGACCATCAAACCGCCCGCCACACGCGCGTCGGCGGGTTGTCCGGTCGACGAGGCTTGCAGAGCCAGCGTCCAAATCCCCGCACCGTATAGCGTTCCCGCCACAGTCATGGGAAGGGCTTTGGGGCCCGGATGAACAAAAGGTGCGGCTGCCATGGTCGTCAGGCCTAGCCCGACGCCGCCGAGCGCCGCGCCCAGCGTCCAGTGTGCGTTGTCCTCCGGGGAGGCGAGCATGTATAGACCCAAGCCGAACGTGTTTCCGGCGACCAGACCCGCCGAGGCGGCCAACAAATGTTCTTGCGAAACCTCAACAAAGGGCGAGGCTAAAGCGGCCCCCACATAGCCTGCCCCGAGGCCCAGCATCAGCCCCCCTTGCCCCTCCGCGTGCGATAGCCAACGTGTGCCGGCGATGCCGCCGCCGAGCAGCCCACCCGTCCAACCCAGGGCCACGGACGAGAACGACATCAGTTTCAGATCGTTCGTGCTTGGGCGAATGTAGCGCGAGGCGACCGTCGCCAGGACCATCGCGGGGGCGGTCCCATAACCGATGGCAGGCGAGATGGCCAATGGCGCTGCTGGAGTTCGCAGACGTTCGACCCCCATCGTTCCGAGGCCGGCACCGAGGACCAACGTGTTGGCCATCAGCACCTGACCGGGTGTCCACGACCAACCGCGCGCGCCCCAGATCCCGGCGGCGATGCCAACCGATTCACCGCCAATCAACAGGCCGTATTTCAATTTCTGGCTTTCCGATCCGCTACCCGACCAGGCCGTCAAGCCAGCCAGCGTTCCCCAGGTTGTTGCGTTGGCGAACCACATCGCCTGCGTGGGAGACGGGCGCATGCCGAATTTTGTGAGTCCCCACGCGGTTCCACCGCCGATGACCGCCCCCGCGCTGCCGACCAGCGTGACGACACCGGGACTGTTTTGCTGGGCAAGCAAGGACAGAGCCCCGCCCCAGATGCCGCCCGCCGCGATCGATGTCGTGATGGCCAACGCGGTTCCGTCCATCGGCTTGGGCGGGCTCGGGGGGGGGATCGGTGCAGGTGCAGGCGGCATCGGTGCAGGTGGGGGGGCGGCGATTGCGGGGGAACGGGGGGCCAGTGCGAGTGCCACGGGACTGGGTGTCGCGATAGGGGACGCAGAGGGATTCGTCCCTTCGGCGGACTTCGATTTTTTGGTCACGAGGCCCTTTTTTTGCCGAACCTGCGCGCCCAGCGCTGGGGTGGCAGCGTCCGCGGGGGCTTCGGCCACGACGGTGCGGGCCGGGGCTGGCCGCGGCGGCGTCGGTTCTGATCTCGGCTCAGCCCGTGTTAGCTCCTCGAGGACCGCGCGTACCCGGGGCGTGGGGTGCGCGGCCAAGGCTTCGTCCAAAATGGCCTGGGCGGCTGGGGCTTGAACCTTCGCCAACGCGCGGGCGGCTTGCATACGGACGGTTTCGTCGGGATCTTGGGTCAAGGCGGCGCCCAATGCCCCTGCGGCGCGCGTCACGCGACAGGCGGCCAGGATCCCGGCCGCGGTGCTGCGGGCTTCGGCGCTGGCGGGGGGAAACAGATCCATCAAGGCGGCGGCGACCGTGGACGATGGACACGAAAGGGTATTGGGGGGGGCGGTGGCGGTGTTGTTGGTGGGCACGATCGACACCACCAACACAGCGGTTCGGTTTTCCCCCCTTAATGCAACCGCAATCCGAGCGGCGGGAAACGTCCACTCGATGTTTAAGCCGACCTTCCCCGAGGCGATCGCCGCCAAATTTTCTTCGGCGCTGTGTTGCTGGGACCATCCCGCGGGAAAATCTGTCTGGGCCGATGGGGCCGCGCCCAATACCCGTTCAGCCCGTGTGCGCAAAGCCCGATTCCAACCGAGGTACTCATCGAGATTTCGGCCGGGCGTTTGATTTGTCTCAAAGATTCGGGCCACCCGTCCGTTGACAAGCCAGAACGTTGAGGCGAGAGGTGCCACCTGAGCCCCCAAGGATCGGTCGCAGACGATGGCATCGGCGCCTGAGCGCGAACAACGGGCGCCGAGGGCCTGTGCCCGGGCGGTGATCTCCTCGGGTGTGGCGCCGAGCGAGATACCCACCATACGGGCGACCGGATCGGCCGTCGCGGCCGTTTGTGCGTGGGATCCTTGTCCGGTTAAAAGGAAGGCGGTGGCAAGAATTGAGACGACAGCGACAGGCTTCACGGCTGTCGGAATCTATCGCAATCCCCGTGCCACAGCAGATGTCGGGGAAAGTGCTCCTATTGGGGCCGGAACTGGTGAAAATTAACCAGATCTGGTTGTTTTCGTTCGATACGCCTTTTCGGATGATAGGCCAAAAGAACGTTCGGTCGTTTCGTTAGTAATCCAGCCGCTAGTCGTTTTGGGACGCCGGCGTGGCCGGCCGTCCAAAACGCAGGTACAGCGCGGGCATTAAAAACAGATTCAAAACCGTCGAGGTGACAAGGCCGCCTAGGATGACGACTGCCAGGGGGTGCTCGATTTCCTGGCCGGGCTTGGTTCCCCCAAAGGCGATGGGAACCAGGGCCAGGGCCGTCGCAAGGGCGGTCATCAGGATGGGCGCCAGGCGTTCCTCGGCGCCGCGAAGGACCAGCGACGGACCGAACGGCACGCCTTCTTCTGATTCCAGGTGCCGGAAGTGGCTGACCAACATGATGCCGTTACGGGCCGCGATGCCCAACACGGTTACGAAACCGACCAACGATCCCATCGACATCACGCCGCCTGTTGCCAGGACCCCGACGATGCCGCCCACCAACGCGAATGGAAGGCTGGCAAAAACCAGCAGCGCGGTGCGGGCCGAACCAAAGTCGCTGTGAAGGACCAAATAGATGCCCAGCATCGCCAGAAGCGCGAACCACAGAAGCCGTCGCTGCGATTCCTGTCGGGCGGCGTATTCGCCCAGAAATTCGGGATGGACGCCGGTTGGAAATGGCAACAGCCGCACCTGGGTTTCGATGTCGCGCGCGACGCTGCCCAGATCACGCCCGCGCACGTTGCAGGTCACGTCGATTCGGCGTGACGCCCCCTCGCGCTGGATGATGTTCGGGGTGGAAACGATGCGCACCTCAGCCAGATCGCGCACGGGTACCTGGCCGCCCAGGGGCGTGTCGACCAAGATCTCGCGAATGGCGTTGGGATCGCTGCGAAAACGGGGCTCGCCCCAGACCACGACGTCGAAGATCTTCTGATCCTCGTACACCTCGCCAACCTTGGTGCCTTTGATAAGTGTCGTGATGGCGCGCCGGATGTCGCCGGGTCCCAACCCAAAACGTTCGGCAGCTTCGGGACGTACGGCCACTTCAAGCTGTGGCACCAACACCTGCGGCTCTACCTTCAGATCCACCACCCCTGAGATGGTCGACATGGCCTTGCCCACCGCCGCCGCCTGTTCGCGCAGGCCGTCCAGATTGGGGCCATAAATCCTCACCACCAGCGATGCGCCCGCCCCGGTCAGCACTTCTTTGATGCGTTCCTTCAGATAGGTCAGAAGGTCGCGATAAAGGCCCGGGTAGCCGTCGACAATTTCCTGCACACGCGCCACCGTGCTGTCGTATTCAACCTTGGGATCGAGGCTGATCCACAGTTCGGTGAAATTGGGACCCACGACCTCGTCGGCCACCTCGGCACGTCCGATATGGGATCCGAAGTTGCGCACGCCTGGTACAGCGCGCAGCTCACGGCTGGCGGCCAGGGTGATCCGCCGCATGGCCTCTAACGACGTCCCCGGCTTCTCCACCCAATGCATGAGAAAATCGAACTCTTTGAATCGGGGCAAGAAGTCTTCACCCAAAAACGGCAGTGCCAGACCCGACCCACCCAATAGCAGGACAATGATCGCCACCGCGGCCTTGGGGCGCGCCACCAAAGGTGGCAACACCCGCCGGTACCACCGCTGCAACACCGGCAGCAAAGGTGAAGGCCGGTGGCCGCCCCCGTCGCGCAGCAATAGGTAGGACATCACGGGCGTGACGATGACGGCGACGCCCAACGAAGCCAGGACCGCCAGCAAGTATGAAATGGCCAAGGGGCGAAAGAATGATCCCGGCAACCCATCCAGCATGAAGACGGGGATGAACACCAGCATGACGATGAGGGTGGCGTAGACGACGGCGCTGCGTACTTCTAATGCTGCATCCAACACCACGGCAAAACGATTGCGGGGAGAAGGCATTAAGGCGTTTTGCCGCAGCCGCCGCACAATGTTTTCAACGTCGATGATGGCGTCGTCGACCACTTCGCCAAGCGCGATGACCAGACCCGCCAGCACCATGGTGTTGATGGTCCCGCCGCGCGCGTGCAGGACCAGGGCCGCCGCCACCAGCGACAGGGGAATGGCCACAACGCTGATTAAGGCGGTTCGAACATCCCACAAAAATAGGAACAAAACCACAATGACCAGCAGGCAGCCTACAAGCAGCGCGTGTCGCAGATTGCCCAGTGACATTTCGATGTAGGTCGCCGGTCGAAAAATGGTCGAATCAATTTTCAAATCCTTGAGGCCGGGACGCATCGCCTCCAGCGCCGCTTCGACTTTGCGGGTCACGTCCAGGGTGTTCCCCCAGGGCTGTTTTTCCACAATCAGCAGCAGCCCCGGCCCATCGTCGATAACGGCGTCACCAATGGGGGCCTGGTGGCCCACTTCAATGCGGGCCACGTCCCCCAGGCGCAACGGCGACCCCCCACGAAACGCCACCGGCACGCGGGCCAGATCATCGGGAACGGATATGGCGGCCTGATGGCTGACGGCCAGACGCTGGTTCGGGGTGTCAACGAAACCACCCGGCGAGGGAAGGACCGCTTCGCGCGCCGCCTTTGTCACCTGGTCCAGGGTCACCTTATGCGCGGCCAGACGGTCGGGATCCACGATGACCTGCAACTGCCGATCGCGCTGCCCCCAGATAGGAACGTTGGCCACACCCGGGATAGCCATCAGCCGGGGCCGGATGGTCCAGCGGGCCAAGGTGGTCATTTCAGTCTGGGTCAGGGTGGCCGACGATATGCCAATCTTCATCGCGCGGCTGGTCGACGATAGGGGCGACAGGATGACAGGGGGATGCGCCACCGCCGGCAATTGGGCCCCCACCACCGCCAGCCGTTCGCCCACCAGTTGCCGGGCACGTAGAAGATCGGTGCCCTGATCAAAAATAAGAACGACAGATGAAAGTCCCAAGACTGATTTCGATCGCAGCGTCTTTAGCCAAGCCGTTCCGCCCAGGGCAGTCTCAATCGGGACTGTGACTAGACTCTCCACCTCTGCGGTGGAAAGCCCAGGCGCTTCGGTTTGAATTTCAACGAGGGGCGCTGCAAATTCCGGGAAGACGTCTAAGGGCGCCTTTTTGACGACGTCGTAGCCCAATACCAATAGCAGGGCGGCCAGACACACCACCACCCACCGCAGCCGCAAAGCCAGGTTGACCAGGCTTCGCATCATTTGCCGGCCCCGAACTCCGTGCCGAATAGCTCAGCGGCTCCGGCGGCCACGACTTCGGCGCCAGGGGCCGGGCCGCGCGCCAGGATCACATCGTCACCCATCACGTGTCGGACATCGACCCGGCGGCGCGCGTACACATGGGGCCCCGTCTTGACATAGACCCAGGCGCCGCCGTGGAAGTCATGAACCACGGCAGACCATGGTCCCACCAAACTTTCTTCCCCGCCTCGTAAAGACAAAGTCGCCGCGACCTTTTGGCCGGGGCGGAACGATCCGTCGGTGTTGTCGAGTTTGAAATATAGATCTGTGCTGGCCGCGTCCGCGTTGGCCGAAGGGGGCGCGGGGGCTGGAACGGCCAGGCGCCCCACCTCACCTTTGCCCAGACCCAATCCCTGTATCTGCGCGGCGTGTTCGCGATCGATGCTTGGTAAGTCGCCAACATAGACGGGGACCCGTACCCATAGGGCGCCCAGCGCGTCGACCTGAAAAAGTGGCGCTCCGGCGGACACAGATTGTCCGATGCCGACCAGGACGTTGCGAAGAATTCCGGCCTGAGGGGACTCAATGGCCAGGGCCCCTTCCTTGGCGCCCTCACCAAAACGGGGGCGGGTGGCGGCGACCTGGGTTTCGGCCAAGCTCAGTTCGGCCCGCGTGTCATCTAAGGAGCGCTGGCTTCCGGCGCCGTCTTTTAGAAGCTGTTCGGCACGTCGCAGGCGCAAACGCGCCGCCTCGACGCGCACCTGGGCTGCCGGCAGATCCGTTGATGACGGCAACGCCACAAGCCGCAAAATAGGTTGTCCGCGGCGGACGACGGCCCCTGCCGGCAATAGGCCCCCCCCTGCGGACACGACGGTTCCCGGAAGTGGCGCGCTGGTGATGATCGATTGTCCGGCGGGAACGACCACTTCGCCCCCCAGGGTGCGTGTGCGTGCCACCGTCTTGCGCACCAGGGCCACCACGCGGATGCCCAACCTCTGCTCGGCCTTCTCCGTCAACGTCACCGAGGCCAGATCGACCTCTTTCGTAGCGCCGGTGATCTTCGCCGGGGCTTCGGCCTTGGCCGCCACAGGCGGCGTCGTGGGTCGACACGCACTCAACAGGGCCAACACACCCGCCACGCATACAGATAAACGTCGTTTCATAGAATCGCCCCTATTTCTGGACCAGTTTGCCGCCGACACTGCGATCTAGGTGCACCGAGGCCCGTCGTAAACTTGCAACCGCTTCGACCTCGCGCCGACGCGCATCCAGCAGTTGCCGGGTCGCTTCGAGGACGACGAGATACGCAGCGTCTCCGCCCTGGTAGGCTTTTTCAGCCCGGCGGACATTTTCATCCACCAGGGGCAGGATATTTCCGCGCAACAAAGCCAACGCCGCTTGTGCTTCATCATATTGCAACTGAGCCGCCTCGACTTCTTCCACCACGCGGTGACGGACCGCTGCGTAAATCCAAATGGCTTTCTCGATGTCGGCGTGCGCCCGCGCCCGTGGCCCCTGGTTCTGGTTGAAAATGGGTATTTCCAGCGCGAATCCAGGCCCTACCACCATGTCACCGCTGACCCCGCTGCCTTTGGCAGATACCGCGAGGTTCGGAATGATCTTGGTCTTCTCCCAACCCAACCGCGCGCCCGCAGCTTCGATGGCAATCTCAGCCGCCCTCAAATCCGGTCGTAAGGCCAGCGCCTTCTTGATCGACGCATCCACATTCGTGGCCTCCCGTGGTTCTGGAGCGTCCAACGCCGCTGTCCACGTGTCTTCCGATCGTTCAAGCCCCAGCCAGGTTCGCAACGCCACCCGCGCGGCCTTGACCTGGTGGTTTGCGTGAAGGGACTCCTCCTCCGCCTGGCGGGCATCGACGCGCGCTGTTCCCACCTCAAGCTGGCTCAGGTCACCGGCGCGCAGGCGGGCCTCGGCAATCTGGGCGATGCGGCCACGCAATTCGGCCGACGCCAGGGATAGCCGCGCGCGATCTTCGGCCAGGGTCAGTTCAGCAAAGGCCAGTTTCACGTTGCGGACCAGATCCAGGCCGTTTTGGACCAGGCCACCGGCCACCCGTTCGACATCCAGACGGGCGACGTCCACCCGCCGCCCCCGCTGCCACAGGGCTTCGATCGGTAGGGAGGCCGTGAATTCAAGCTGCCGCGGTCCCATCGGCAAAAACAAAGTCAAGAGCGGGTTGCGAATCATGCCCGCGTCGATCAGATCGGCGCGCGCCACACCCAAAGACGCAAGATCGGCCTGAAAGGCTGCGTTGTTCCACAGCGCAATCGCCACCATATCGTCCTCATGTAGGGGCCTGGACATGATGATGCCAGGGGGAATCCGGGACGTCGGCGATTTGTGATCCGGGGCTGCCTTTTCACGCAGGCCATGCCCTGTACGGGTGGTCAGGTCGCGCGATAGACCGCTGCGGTCGACGGGTGACGTCGGCGTACAGGCCAAGGCGCTGATAGTCAAAACTATCAGCAGCCGCGTTCTAAGGGGGACGACAAACATTGAAAATGTGTGATGAAACGGGCCCACAACGAGGCGCTTCATATCACTACCGGCGGGGCCTGCCCATCGTTGAGACCACTCGAACGACGTCGTGGCCTTCGGTTCGACACAATAATATCGGGTCCTGTCAACCAACAACGTGTTTCGGGGCGGGGCCGGGGCCCAGGTGGTCAAGTCGACGCCAGGCCCGTAAGGCTGTGAGCGATGAGCTTGGGGCTACCTTGAATCTCAAGGATGGCCTTCATGCGAAACCCACTGTCCGTGAGTCTGGTAGTTTTGACGACGCTCGGGGCGTGGGCGTGTACGGGGGGCATCGACCCCGGGGGGGATGACGCATCGGGCGGTGAAACCCCTGGGCAGGTGGGATCGCCAACCAAAGCGCCGGGGGCAAAGGAGCCCGAAACGGCGGGAG
>JAYUUT010000301.1:0-3119 GCA_043754455.1 Myxococcales bacterium | reverse complement strand
CCGAAGGCGTCTGCATGCGGAACGTGCGTGCCAGGCCTTTGCGGACTGGCACGGTTGACGGGGCGGCGCGACTCAATCATCGCCGTCTTCATCGGGTGCTATGGGGTGTCCGGCCCGTTCTAAGGCGCGGTACAACGTCCGGCGATCGATGCCCAGTTTTTCCGCGGTCTTCTTTTTGTTGCCACCACATTCACCCAATACCAGGGCGATGTAGCGTTTTTCCAGCTCGCCCAGGGTCGGGCGATCGTCGATAAGACCGCCCGGCTTTGTTCCATCCGTCGTGGGAACTGGGGTGGTTGCGTCTTGCAAATCGACCGGCAGGTCGCTGGGAAGGACAACGCCACCCTTGGTGATGGCGACCGCGCGTTCGATCGAATTTTCCAGCTCGCGCACATTGCCGGGCCAACTGTAGCGGCACAGGGCGTCCAGCGTGGCGCGGGCGACGTTGGCCTGGGGACGACGTTCACGGCGGGCTATCTTCGCCAGGAAATGGCTAACCAAAATCGGGATGTCGCCGCGCCGATCGCGCAGCGGGGGCAGATGAATCGTCACGACGTTGATGCGAAAGTACAGATCCTCTCGGAACCGACCGGCCTTCACTTCGGCGTCTAGATCCCGGTTGGTGGCACACACCAGGCGGACGTCCACGCGAATCGATTCGCTGGACCCCACGGGCCTGACTTCTCCGTCTTGAAGGGTTCGCAACAACTGGGCTTGCATCTTCGGACCCATGTCGCCGATTTCATCCAGGAACAAGGTGCCCTTGTCAGACATTTCAAATAGGCCGCGTTTGGCCGCTATGGCGCCGGTGAAGGCCCCACGCGCATGCCCAAACAGCTCGGATTCCAGCAGCGATTCGGACAACGCCGTGCAGTTGACGGGCACGAAGGCCTGGGTGGCGCGGGTGGAATTGGTGTGAATCGCGCGCGCCACCAGTTCCTTGCCGGTTCCTGATTCACCTTGGACCAGCACGGTGGCGGATGTGGGGGCGACACGGGCCACCAGCTTGTACACCTCCAACATGCGCGAACTTTTGCCCTCGATTTGGGCCAACTGCGGCTCTGGTAGCTGATCACCCTGGCGCTGCGCTTCGTCGGACAGCCGTTTGCGTTCCAGCGCGCGACCGACCGTGACCCGAAGTTCTTGCACATCGAACGGTTTGGACACGTAGTCGTAGGCGCCCTGACCGATGGCCTTCATGGCCCCGGTGACGTCGCCAAAAGCGGTGATCAGAATCACGGGGGTGCTGGGCGCGGTTCGCGAAATCGATTGCAAGACCTCGAAGCCGTCCGCGCGATCCATCCGTACATCGGTCAGCACCAGATCGTAAGGCGTTGTCGCCTTGGCGACGCGTTCAATGGCCACCGCCCCATCGTCAACCGCTTCTACATCGAACCCGTCGGCGCGTAGGATTTCACACAGCAGATCCCGGGCTACGGTGTCATCTTCGGCTACCAGAACGCGGGTCATGCGGCTCCTCGTTGCTGCGGCAGGCGTCCCGATTCGCCGCGTTTCGGACTGCCCTGCCGGGGCAGGCGTAGGGTGAAAACCGATCCGTGTCCGGGTTCGCTTTGCACGCTGATGGCGCCGCCCAAGGCCGCCGCCAGTTCGCGGCAGATGGCCAGGCCCAGGCCCGTGCCCTTCCCGCGCCCTTTGGTTGTGTAAAACGGTTCGAAAATGCGGCGCAAATCATCCGGGGCGATGCCAGGACCCGTGTCGCTGACCAGGATGACCACGTCTTGCCCCTCGCTGCGTCCGGTCACGGTGACCCGCCCGCCCGTGCTGACGGCATCGAGGCCGTTGGCCGCCAGGTTGATCACAATCTGCCGCAATAGTCCGCCATCTGTCACGAACCCCGCCGGTTCATCTGCCAGCTCTAGCACGATGGTGCCCTTGGGACTGCGTTCGGCCTGGCGCACGACTTCGATGGCTTCTTCCAAGATCCGCAACAGCGACGTAGGTTGGTTTTCGGGTTCCAACGATCGTGTGGAATCCAGATAATCGCGCACGATGCGGCCGATGCGTACGATTTCCCGCGACGCCACGTCCAGTCGATCCCGCAGACCCAGTGGCAGTTCCTTTTGCGCCAGCGCCAGTTGCAGATGCCCGGACACTGATGACAACGGGGTGCCAATTTCGTGCGCCAGTTGTGCCGCCAGTTGGCCTAGGGCGGCCAGACGAACCTTGGAAGCGTTGTCGCGGCGCATGTCGTTTAACAGGCGGTTCAGCTGCTCAAGGACCATATTTTTCTTAGACAGATCTTGGGTGGCAGCCTCGATCTCGCGGGCCAACCGTTCGTTGAACGCGCGGATTTCGCGATCAGCGGCTGACATTCGATCCAGCATCCGGTTAAACCCTTGGGACAGACGCCCCACTTCGTCGCCGCCGTCGTTGGGCACGCGCCTTTCCAGATCCCCGGCCTCGACGTCTCGCATCGCCCGCCCCAGCCGATCCAGCCGTCGCACGATCACCCGGTCGATGACCAGCCCCATCATCAACACCAGCGCCACCAATTGGCTGGCCGCCAGGATCAACGACCAACGTTCGGCCAGCGCCACCATACGCATGACCGGCCCCAGGCTCCAGTGGAAGGTCAGCGTCGCTTTCCAGGGGCCTGCCGGCATGGCCACCTTGCGCACCACATGAACGTCGTCACCTGTGTCTGCCTTGGCATATTCAAAAATCTGCGGCTCGCGTAGGCTCGTGCCCAAACGCTGAATTTCAGGGTTGTCGCCGCGTGGGTAGACGATGGACAACGACGGCCCGGTGCGTTTCTGTTCGACCAACAGGTAAATGCGCTGAATGCGGGTGTGACGGGCCAGGTAATTGTGCAACACGGTCGCAAATTCCTGTTCGTCAGGATCGGGGGCCAGTTCCCCCAGCGCGTGGGCGATGTCGTCCGCGATTTCATCGGCGGCCTGACGATCCTGGCGGGTCAGGATGTCACGCAAATAGAACGTCAGAATCCACAGCGCACCGGCCATGATCGTCGCGCTTAAGGCCACCAGCAGCCAGACCTTGGTCCGGATCGTCATCGCGTACCCAGCATCCTACCCTGGAAATGAAAAAGCCCCGGGATGCGGTTGCATCCGAGGGCTGTTTCACAAGGGCTGCGAACT
>JAYUUT010000300.1:0-4203 GCA_043754455.1 Myxococcales bacterium | reverse complement strand
GTCCCCCCGCGGTGGTCAGTTCCAGGATTTGGCCTTGGGGCGCGCGTCCGACCAAAGCCACCCGCTGTTTCATGACGACGTTGTTGGGCAGGTTGACGTCGTAATCGCAAAAACTGCCGCTGGGCTGTTTGCCGATCTCTAGCCCCATGGGCAGCCCCGCCCCGGGCATGGCGCCCTGGGCGTGTGCCAGGGTGGGTGCCGTGACGATCACAAATACGGCGATTCGCCTGGTTGCGCGCATGAAAAAGACCTCCTGAGGCGAACATGCCAAACCCTAGGGCTTGGCGAAAGGGAGAAGACATGAACTTGCATCTGGCGCCGGGCGATTCGATGATGGGTCCATGAACAGCGGTGATGACGCGCCAGGTATGCCCCCCCTGGACGTTGCTATCCAGACGTTTTTGGACCATCTGAAGATAGAACGCCAACTGGCCCGGGCAACTTTGGGGGCCTACGGGCAAGATCTGGCAGAGTTTTCCCAATTCCTTTCGCGGCGAAAGGTCGCGTCCGCGGACGACGTGTGTCCGATTGATGTGCTTGAATTCCTTGTGCACTTGACCCACGGGGGGAATGTGTCGGCCCGATCGCAGGCGCGGAAGCTGGTGGTGCTGCGGCAATTCTTTCGCCATCAAAAAGCTGAGAGGGAGATCAAAACTGATCCCACCGAAGATATTGAATTGCCAAGGTTCGGGCGCAAGTTACCCGTATTTCTGACCCTGGTCGAAGTCGACGCGCTGCTGGCGGCGCCAGACAAAAAAACCGACGCGGGTCTGCGTGATGCGGCCATGTTGGAAACCCTGTACGCAACGGGCCTGCGGGTATCCGAATTGGTGCGACTGAAGATCGGGGACGTGAACTTGGAGGCGGGCTACTTGCGCGCCCTGGGGAAGGGGAAAAAAGAACGCCTGGTGCCGCTCGGCGAGGCCGCCATGACGTTGATCCGCGACTATGTCCAGACCGCCCGTGATCATGAGGTTCGACCGGGCCGCCCCGTCGACACGATTTTCTTATCGCGGTTGGGCAAGGGGATGACCCGGCAGCGTTTCTGGCAATTGATCTGCCATTACGCTGTCGCTGCGGGCATTCGAAAGGCCATTTCACCGCACAAAGTGCGGCATTCGTTCGCAACCCATCTGGTCGAACGCGGCGCCGATCTGCGGGCGGTGCAGGCCATGTTGGGACACGCCGATATCGGAACGACCGAAATCTACACCCACCTGTCGCGGGCCCACTTGCGCACCGTCTACGACAAGTTTCACCCCCGGGCCTGACGTCCCTAGGCCACGATCACCCAGGCCAGCCCCCTTTTCCTTTCGCTCTTGACAGACACTCTTAATTCCTAAATTATGAAAATGTGACAAAGCGATTGCCTCTGGCAACTCTTGCTGCCATGCCCGAACACGTCGAGGCGTTCAAGGCCCTGGCGCATCCGGGCCGGCTGGACGTCTTTTTTACCCTAGTCAAGGCCCGCGGCGAGATGGCCGCCAGCGACGTCCAAAGCATGCTGGGCCTCCCCGCCCCCACCTTGTCCCATCACTTTGATCAACTGCGGCGGGCTGGCCTGGTGCAGGCGCGGCGGCAGGAACGGTACATCTACTACTCGGTTGGTCCCATGGTGACCGACCTGGTCCGGCTTTTGACCGCGTGCTGTTAGGGGGAACCATGGCGAACGTTCACATACACCTTCATGTGTCGGATCTGGACGCCAGCCGGTCCTTCTATCAGCGCTTCCTGGGGACACCCCCCGTCAAGGAGAAGCCCGGCTACGCCAAATTCTTGCCGGCTGTGGCGCCCCTGAACCTGGCCCTGTCCGCCGGTGAGGCCGGCCCGGGCAAGACCGTCAGCCACCTGGGTTTCCAGGTAGACACCAAGGAACAGGTGAAACGGCTCTTGGACCAGGCGAAGGCTGCGGGCCTAGATGTCCGGGAGGAGATGGGTACCGACTGCTGCTACGCGAACCAGGACAAGTTCTGGGTGGTCGACCCCGACGGCGTGCAATGGGAGGTCTACCACCTCAACTACGATCTTGACGATGAATTGGCCCCCGCCGCTGCGAACACCTGTTGCACGCCGCTTTCGCGCATCGGGCGCGGGCCGCAGCGATGATCGCGCCCAGCACCGGCCGTCGATCGGCCGCCGAGGCGGTGGGGACGGCCCTCTTGCTTTCAACCGTCGTGGGGTCCGGCATCATGGCGGAACGCCTAGCGGCTGGGAATATGGCCATCGCGTTGCTTGCGAACACCATCGCCACGGGTGCGGGGTTGGTAGCGTTGATCCTGGCTTTCGGGCCGATCTCGGGTGCCCATTTCAACCCCGTCGTGACGTTGATGGATGCCTGGCAGGGGGGCCTGCCCTGGAGGGACGTGCCGGGTTACGTGGGGGCCCAGTTTGTCGGCGCCACAGGTGGCGTGATGCTGGCCCACATCATGTTCGACCAGCCGTTCGCGGCGTCCACGAAGGTGCGGGCTGGCACGGGCCAGATCGTCAGCGAGGTGGTGGCGACCTTCGGGTTGCTGGCCGTCATCTGGGCCTGCGCGCGTCGGCGGCCCACTGCCGCGCCGTTCGCCGTGGGCGCATACATCGTGGCGGCCTACTGGTTCACGGCCTCGACGTCGTTCGCCAACCCCGCCGTGACCTTCGCCAGGAGTCTGACCAATACCTTCGCCGGCATCCGCCCCGCCGACGTTCCCCCGTTCATGGTCGCCCAATTGGTGGGGGCCGTGGCCGCCACAGTCCTGTTCAATTGGCTCTTGCCCAAGGAGATCTGATGAAGACGTACGTATTCGCCTGTGTCCACAACGCCGGTCGTTCTCAGATGGCCGCCGCTTGGCTTGGGCACCTGGCCAGCGCTGCGAAGGCCCGCGCCATTTCGGCGGGCACCCAGCCAGGGGCTCACATTCATCCCGAGGTGCTCGCGGCGATGAACGAGGTCGGTATCGATCTGTCAAAAGGCGTCCCCCGGAAGCTGACCGACGATCTGGCCCGCGGGGCCAGCATGCTTATCACCATGGGCTGCGGCGAGGCGTGCCCGGCAATCCCGGGGCTCCGGCGAGAGGATTGGCCCCTGGAAGATCCGAAGGGAAAGCCGGTAGAGCGCGTGCGCGAGATCCGGGACGAAGTTCGGGCGCGGGTCGAAGACCTCATCGCACGCGAAGGCCTGGACTGAGGCTGCCTACACGCGTTAAGGACAACCGGGCCGGGACGGTTTCGCGGCGAGCGCGTAGTAGTACTTATGAGCACCCTTTTCGGCCGAGGGCGGCGGGTGGTTTTTGTCCTCCTTCTTGGGTCCTGCACCGGGGCCATTGATGAGCAAAACGGCACGCCGCGAGGTGTTGCCGCGTCGTCTGGCCCCGGCCCCGTCGCCGCTCCGCACGGCCCTGCAATGACAGCGGGCGCTGCAGTCGACACAAAACCTGGGCCGATAAGAAGCGTGTCGCCACCACCTGCGGGAACAGCCATGCCGACGATGGGAGCCGCCGGCGATCCGACGAAAGCGGGACTGTTGCCGCTGCGCCGCCTCACCAGCCGTGAGTACAACAACACCGTTTTCGAGCTCCTGGGGTATGCGGGCAGACCTGCCGACGCCTTCCCCGCCGAGACCGAGCCGGCTTTTCTCTTTCACCGCGCCGGACTTGTAGCCACACAGGACGCCCTGCTGCTGGCGAAAGCAGCCGACGACGTGGCCGCCGCCGCGGTCAAGAACCTGTCGACCTTGCTACCCTGCGATCCGGTCAAGGCGGGTGAAGACCTCTGCGCCCAGCGCTTCATCGAAACCTTCGGATTGCGGGCATACCGCCGCCCCCTCGATCGATCTGAGGTGACCCGACACCTCGCTTTGTTTTCAACAGCCCGAATGACCGCCAAACTCCCATTTGGCGATGCGATCGGATTGCTCATCGGAGGCATGCTTCAGTCTCCCGCTTTCCTTTACCACTTTGAGCGCGACCCGGGGCCCCCTGTGCGAGAAGGCGGACTCGTTCAACTCGGTCCTTACGAAATGGCATCCCGCCTTTCCTATTTTATCTGGGGTTCGATGCCTGATCGCGACCTATTCGCGGCAGCGGCCGCAAACAAACTGGTCACTGCCGCTGAGGTTGAAGCACAGGTGTAGTCGGCCACCAGAATCCGACTAAATCTGACTCAAAGCGCGCCAACTGGGGCTGAACCCCCAAAAACTCGCGGTGTCAGACGGATGGGCGTAGA
>JAYUUT010000299.1:0-2187 GCA_043754455.1 Myxococcales bacterium | reverse complement strand
GTCGTGCTGGTGTATTTCGGGGATGGCGCGACGTCAACCGGTGCGTTCCATGTGGCCTGCAACCAGGCAGCGGTCAGCAAGGCCCCAGTGATTTTTCTGTGTCGCAACAACGGCTGGGCGATCTCGTCACCCCGAACGGTGCAAACCGTGACGCCGACCTTCGCGCAAAAGGCAGTGGCCTACAACATGCCGGGTGTCCTTGTGGACGGCAACGATGTCTTGGCCTTGGCACAGGCGACCCACGAAGCTGTGGCACGGGCCCGGCGGGGCGACGGCCCAACCCTTATCGAGGCCCGCACCTACAGGCGCGGGGCCCACAGTTCGTCCGATGACCCAACGGCTTACCGCGATCCCACGGAACCACAGGAATGGGAGCCCCACGATCCCTTGTTGCGGTTTCGTAAATACCTTACACGCCAAGGGCAGTGGTCCGACGCTGATGACACGCGGTTTGAGGCCGAACTTGAGGCAAATTTCACGCGGCTTCTGGCCGAGGTTGAAGCCATAGGTCCCCCTGATACGGCCACCGTATTCGACCAGGTTTTCGCCCAGCGCCCCCGTCACCTTGACGCGCAGTTCGCCGAACTTCAGGCCTTTCGCGCCCGCCAAAAGACCTGATAGCCCCGCCGGGCGCCGCCGGTGGTAGAATCGGGGCCGGAGGTTTTGATGCAGAAGATCCAAGGCGCCACGGACGAAGTGACCGAGCTGCAAGCCGCGCATCAGGCGCTAGAAGCCAGGCTGTGGGCATTGACCGAACAGAAGTGGTTGACCGCCGAGGATCGACTGGAAGAGGTTCGGCTGAAAAAAGAGAAGTTACGGCTAAAAGACCGAATGTTGCGGCTTAACCGCACCTAAGCGAAAGGCCACATTGTGAACGCCGTGTTGGCAAAACGTCCGGCTACCTACGAAGATCTTCTACAGGTCCCGAGTCATCAGGTGGCCGAGATCATCGACGGAGAGCTGATCGTCAGCCCGCGTCCGTCCGCGCGGCACGCAGCCGTCAGCAGCAATTTGGGGACCGATGTCTTGTCCGCCTTCGGCCGCAAAGGCAGAGGCGGGCCGGGCGGATGGGTCATCTTAGACGAACCGGAATTGCATATCGTTGGTCAGGTTCTGGTGCCTGACATCGCAGGATGGCACCGCGACCGCATGCCAGAGGTCCCGGACAAACCTTTCATTGACCTGGCCCCGGATTGGCTGTGTGAAGTCTTGTCGCCTTCAACGGCCGCAACGGATCGCACCCGAAAAATGCACCATTACGCCCGGGCGCAGGTGCGCCACGTCTGGTTGCTTGATCCGGGACCTGAAACGTTGGAGGTTTATCGTCTAGACGGCGAGGGATGGCGGCTGGCCCTGGCGGTGGCCGGTGCAGAGCTGGTTCGGGCCGAGCCCTTCGAAGCTTTGGAACTGGATCTGGCTGGGGTTTGGGCGCGCTAGCGGATACGGGCGCGCCAGCGGGGATACGGTGCGCTAAGCTTCCCGCACGATGGACGTGCGGTTTCCCGGATTTTTCGAAATTCAGATCAATGGCTTCGTGGGGGTAGATTTCAACGCTCCTACGTTGACGCCCGAACAAATCGCCAAAGCCACCGCGGCCTTACGCGCAACCGGGGTCACGCGCTACCTACCGACACTGATCACGTCATCGTTCGCCAATTTCGCGGCCGCCGCCCGAACCCTGTCTGCTGACAAATCGCCAGAAATCGCGGGCATCCACATGGAAGGGCCGTACATCGCGGTCGCGGCCAAGGGGGCCCACCCGCTGACGCATATTCGGCCCGCCGCCCTGGACGATTTTGAACGACGTCAGGAGGCCGCCGGGGGACGCATCCGCCTGGTTACGTTAGCCCCTGAAGTGCCGGGCGCCCTGGGCCTAACCGAAACCCTGGTGGCCCGGGGCGTGCGCGTCGCCATCGGACACACGGCAGCCACACCCGCGCAGATTCGGGACGGGGTCAAGGCTGGGGCAACCCTGTCCACCCACCTGGGGAACGGAACACCGTCGGATCTGCCTAAGTTTCCGAACTTGATTTGGGAGCAACTAGCTGCTGATGGCCTTGCCGCCAGTTTCATTGTCGATGGGCACCACCTGCCCGACGCCGTCGTGAAATCCATGATCCGGGCCAAGACCCTGGCCCGGTCGATCTTGGTCACCGACGCCATCGCGGCAGCGGGGTTGGCCCCGGG
>JAYUUT010000298.1:0-9671 GCA_043754455.1 Myxococcales bacterium | reverse complement strand
CGGCTTGGTTCGGGCGCCGTTGTTTGCTGGGGCGCTCGCGCTGCATGGAAGAGCGAGAGTGAAACGGCCCCAGAGGTCCCGGGGCCCACGCGCGTCGCGGGAATCACCGATGCCATCCAGATATCAATGGGTGCTAATTTCGCCTGTGCCGTGCGCGCCCAAGGCGGGGTCGCCTGCTGGGGCGACAACAATTTCGGGCAGCTAGGCGTGGATAGAGAGATCAAATACCGTTCAACGCCTACCCTGGTTCCTGGACTGGGCACTGCACGGGCGGTGGGCGCCGGTGTCACCTTCGCCTGTGCCTTGCTTGCCAACCGAAGCGTGCGCTGCTGGGGTCGTGGGGATTGGGGAAGTCTGGGCGACGGTGTTCCGCGTAGCCGCACGTGGCAATCAGCCCCTGTCGCTGTTTTAGACATCGATGACGCCATCGCATTAGCCGTTGGCGACTGCCACGCGTGCGTGCGTCGTGCCGGCGGTGGCGTTTCATGCTGGGGCCTGAACGAATCCGGGCAGGTGGGGGACGGTGGCACTGCCGATTCACGCACCCGCCCTGTGTCGGCCGCCGGCTTCCCGTGATCACCCGAGGTATTTTCGGCACTCCTTACCGACGACCGCTCCTGCGTTAGCCCCCGTCGTGTTCCATCCCGGCGGCGCTACGCGAGGACGTCGGCCGACGCCGTAAGAACGACAACCGCCCCTTTCGAAAAAATTCTCGGGTGAGATCGCGCTGCCCCCTCACCCACGCTGCATACGTCTCCGGAGATCCCGAGGCCACATCGAAGCCTAGCACCAGGGAGGCTTCATCGAACGCCTGCCCGTCCCTTTCAAAAGACCTCGTCCGCAGACCGCCGCCCTTCGGTGCGGCCCATCCCAACTCTTCCTCCACCAGCTGCATGGGCGAACCTAGAGGCAAGCCTGAGGCAGCGACATCTTTCTTCAGCGACGAGGGATATTCATAGCTCAGCTTGCAGGTCGTTTGGCGGCAGGAAAGATCCGTCACCTTCATGGCGCCGAGCCCCAGACGTTCGAAAACGTCCGCCGAAAACCACGCCTTTGTCAACGAAGCCTCCATCGCGGGCGCCCACGTGGGGTGCCGATCCTCAGATTTATAATCTAGATCAGGGCGGCTTGAGGCTTGCACGGGCAGATGGACCAACGATGACGGAGGCTCAGGTTCCACGAACCGGGGAACCGTCCGCCCTCGCGGAAGAAGGTGCGCCACCCAAGCTCGGTCTTGGCCAAGCGCCGGGTGGTCCCGTCCGCCAGCCGCCGACCCCTGGGTCAGGGCCCGCCCGGACATCTCCTCGCGAACGAACCAGCCACAAAAACCTAGGGCGAGCACGATCAAGAGGCCGATACCCCGATGACGAAAACCTTTAACCACACGCAGAGTGTACCCCGTTATCGACCGTCGTTCCCTCGTTTTTGAGTCGTGTCCTCTCCTATCCACCAACCCCCTCGCCCGTTCGCCTCTGCCGCCCAAACCGCCTCCACCTCGGCCTCCCACCGCGACCTCTCATTTAAAACTTCGTCACCGTCCCGATCTAACAAAAAGTGGTCCTCGTCGTCCCACGCCTCCTGCCCTAGATCTTCGCCCACCCCTTGGCCGCTGTCTCGTGCGTCGAACCTGAACATGACCGAAATTCCTTTCTTTCCGATTTGCAATCGGACCGTTTCCTGCCGGACGCGTGAAAGACCGCCGGCCGACACCTCTATGTTCTTCGTGTTTTCCATCTGTTTGTGGAAACAGCGTAGCGGGGGTTTGGCTAAGGCGATGTGAAAGTCCCGCTAAACCCCCGCGTCGGTATTGTTCCAACGGTGTGTTCGATTTGTTTCCATTAAATCCAACGACATTGGGCCATGCATTGGCGCATGGGCGAAGAATCCGTCAAGCGTTGCCCGCAGCCGTGCCGCCCGGTCACCCGGCGCGGCCCTCCAGTAACAACTTCAGGCGCGCCAGGTCCTTTCGGTTCGCCCGGCGCATGGCGGTTGCCATTAGCGGCGCGAACAGCCGCGAAAAGCCGCTCGGCTCGCCGCGGTTGCGCAGGGTCATGCGCGTCCCCGATCCCGTCGCTTCCCACGTGTAAGTCGTCTCCATCGGGAACGGGCCTTGCGCCGTCCGCATCACCAGCCGCCTGCCAGGTGCGTGTTCGATGATCTCGTAGGTGTAGGCCAGTCGCCGGCCAAGAAAGTGCGCGACGAAGGCGATCTGCGACCCGACCCGCAGCGGCGGATCGGTCTTCCATTCGACCGAGCGGATGTTGACATACCACTCGGGCGCGCGCGATGGATCACCTGCAAAGGCAGCGACCTGCTCGTGAGGGCGATCGATCGCGATCTCGGTCAGGACATCGACGGCCATGGCTCACCTCCGGCCTGGGCCAGTTTGCGTTCAAGCAGTTTCCTCTCCGTGGGGTTCCGGGCCAGCGACACCGCGAGATCCAGTAGCCTGCAGGCCTCCCCGACCGCGCCCAGGCGGAGATGTGCGTCGGCCAAAGCCGCGGCGTAGAACGGGTAGGCGTCGAGCTGTTCTCGGCCCGGGATGCTTTCGAGCGCGTTCAGGCCGGCGCGTGGTCCATCGGCCATGCCGACCGCGATCGCGCGGTTGAGCGCCACGACCACCGAGGGCTTGATCAGGTAGAGCGCGTCGTAAAGCCCGCGGATCGCCTGCCAGTCGGTCGCGTCCAGGCTGCGCGCTATGGCGTGGTGTCCCGCGATCGCGGCCTCCAGGTGGTACGCGCTGGCGGCCTCGCCGGAGGAGGACGCGGCCAGCCACCCGAGCCCCTGGGCGATGAGCTCGTGGTCCCAGCGGGAGCGATCCTGCTCGGCAAGCGTCACCAGACTTTGGGCATCGTCGATTCGACCTGGCAGGCGCGCGCCATGCAAACACATGAGCGCAACCAGCGCCTTGCTCTCCGGTGTCGCGAGCGCCGCATGGTCGGTCACGAGCAACCCGAGGCGCAGGGCCTCCTGGCACAGCTCCTGGCGGACGACGACCGTGTCGTTGGCGCCGTGGTAACCCTCGTTGAACAACAGGTAGATCGCGTGCAGAACCGAGGCCAGGCGCGCCCCGTCGGATTCGTCGCGGTCGAAGTCAAATAGATCTCGGTGCGCCTTGAGCGCCGTTCGTCCGCGGGTCAGCCGCTTCTCGACGGTGTCTTCGGATGTCAAGAACGCCTGCGCGATCTCACGCACGCTGAAACCGCACAGGTACTTCAGGATGATGGCGACCTGCGAGTCGGTGCCGATGGCCGGATCGCAACAGGAGAACGCCATCCGCAGAACCCCGTCGCGCACGGCCGGCTCGTCGAACGAGGCCTCGATGGCGGGCACCAGGGTCCATTCGGAGGCGAGGTGTCGGGCCAGATCAGGCGCCAGCTCGGAGAACCGGGCGCGGCGACGGACCAGATCGATGGCGTGATTCTTGGCCACCTGAGTGAGCCAGGCCTGGGGATTGGGCGGCAGGCGCCCGAATTTCCACGTCTCGAGGGCGCGGCACAGGATGTCCTGCACGACATCCTCGGCCAGGTCGAGATTTCCCGGGCCCAGGATGCGACCCAGGACGGCGACCATCTTGCCCGCTTGGTGGCGAAAAAGATGGTCGACCAATCCCTGCGCCCCGTCCGCGTCAAGCGCCGGGTTCGCCGTACTCACAACTGCATTTCACGCACCGGCCTGACTTCCAGGATGCCGTCGTGCTCGAAGATGGGACAGCCGCGCGCGATCTGCACCGCCTCGTCCATGCTCGTGGCGCTCACGATCGCGTAGCCGCCCACGAGATCCTTGGCCTCGGCGAATGGACCGTCGCTGAGCGCCTTCCTCGATCCGCTCAGCACCTTGCCGGTGACCTCCAGCGGCTCGCCGCCCACGAACTGGCCCTTGTCGGCCAGGACCTTGAACCATGCGCCCCACTTCGTCAGGTGCTTCTGCATCTCTTCGGGCGACGAGGCGGCGCGAGCGGCGTCGCCACCGCGGAACAGGTACATGTACTTTTGCATGAGCGGCCTTTCGTTCTACATCCGCCCGAACCGTTCGGGCTTTGGCAGATTAACGAACGGCCGCGGGAGATCCGGACACGAAAAAAGCCAACCCGATCCTGTGCTCGGTAACCAAGGCATCAGCATAATCGAAACGAAGCCCATTTTCCTAGCCCGGTTCGGCGCCCCATCGCACGCGGCCCCCTTCCAGCCCCCGTTGGTCACAAGCGAAACAAATTCCACTTTCCGTCCGCGCCTCGGCGAGTCGAACGGCCCCCCGGTCTCCGCCCTGCCCCTGATTCGGGCTATCTTCCCGCCCCATGACGCTTCTTCGCCCCGCATTTGCCGCTGTCGCGCTGGCCACGTTTGTCGGCGCGGCCCGTGCCGACATGAAACCCGCGCCGATTTTTAGCGACCACATGGTCTTACAGCAGGGCCGCCCCGTCCCCGTGTTCGGAACGGCGACCGCCGGGGAACGCGTGTCGGTCGTCATTGGTGATCGCAGCTGGGACGGCACCGCAGGAAAAGACGGCCAATTTCGCGTTGACGTGGGACCATTAGAGCAGCGCGATCCGTTCGTGGTCGAGGTCCGCGGCGCCACCAACACCGTGCGTTTCACCGATGTGGTCGCCGGGGAGGTGTGGATCGCATCAGGTCAATCCAATATGGAATGGCCGCTTGTCGGGGCGCAAAATGCCGAAGCAGAAATCCTGTCTGCCAACCTGCCCCGGCTGCGCCTTTTCAACGTCAAACGTCCGGACGCAAACAGCCTTAGCGACACGCCCGTACCGGTCGAGGCAACGTGGGAAGTCGCCTCGCCAAAATCGGCACCGATGTTTTCTGCCATTGGTTTCTTTTTTGGCCGCGACCTGTCCCGCCGCTTGGATCGCCCGGTGGGTATCATTCACAGTTCGTGGGGCGGGACCCTGGCCGAGGCCTGGACCAGCCGCCAGGCCTTGCTGAAGAACCCGCAATTGAAACATTTGGTGACCGGGCAACCAAAACCGCCGACTGACGAAGCCGTTCGTGCCTTCAGGCAGGCGATTGCCAAATGGAACGCCGACACCGCCAGCCCTGATCCGGGCAACGAAGGCGCCGCCTTGGGATACGCAAAACCGGAAGCCCCTTCATTGGGCTGGTTGCCCATCCGCGTGCCCGGCGCATGGGAAGACGTTGCGGGTCTGGACATCGACGGTGCCGTTTGGCTGCGTCGGAAGGTGACCTTGCCCCGCGCGTTTGTCGGCCACGACGTGACCCTGCGCCTAGGCGCCATCGACACCTGTGACATCACCTATGTGGCAGGCGAACAGGTGGGGGCCACCTGCCACGAAACGCCACAAACGGAACGATGGCCGCGCGTCTACAAGGTGCCCGCGCGCCTGACAAAATCTGGATCTTTCGTGCTGGCCGTCCGCGTGTTTGATGAACGTGCAAAAGGAGGAATCATCGGTCCAGAATCCAGCATGAAGGTGGTCCTGGGCGATGACCCACAAGGCGCCTCAATGTCATTGGCGGGGGGGGACTGGACCTACCGCATCGAACGCGAACTGCCGTCGATTCCCAACGCCCGCCCGGGCCGTCCCAACGCGCCCCCCGGTATGCGCACGCAAAACTCGCCGGGGGCCCTGTTCGACAACATGCTGGTCACCATGGCGCCGTTCGGTATTGCAGGCGCCATCTGGTACCAGGGCGAATCGAACACCAAACGGGCCGCCCAATACCGCACGTTGTTGCCCGTGATGATCGACAACTGGCGGGCAACATTTGGCCAGGGGGCGTTTCCTTTTTTGATCGTGCAACTGGCAAATTATCACCCCCGGTTCGCCGGGTCGGGCCAACGCAGCGAGGATGAATGGGCTGAATTGCGCGAAGCCCAGGCACAAGTGGCCGCCAAACATCCCAAATGTGGGCTGGCGGTGACCTACGACATTGGTGACCGCAACGACATTCACCCCACCAACAAACAGGAAGTCGGTAGGCGGCTGGCGTTGGTCGCTGCGGGCCAAGTGTACGGACAGGCGGTCGACGCCTCGGGGCCGGTATTTTCGCGCCTTAAGATTGAAAAGGACAAGGCGCGCGTCACTTTTGATCACAGCGACGGCTTGGCCACATCGGGCCCCAACACCGATAGGCTTCTAGGTTTCGAAATGGCAGGCGCCGATCATCGTTATGTATCGGCCGACGCCCGAATCGAAGGGGGCAGCGTCGTGCTGACCGCCAATACCGTGCCAAAACCAGTGGCGGTCCGGTATGCGTGGACCGACGATCCGACGGCCAATCTGATCAACCACACGGGCATCCCCGCTGTTCCTTTTCGAACCGACACCTGGCCAGGCCTGACCGCTGGGCGTAAATAGGCAGGCGATGCGGACAGCTCTTCGTCGGTATTGGCCCGTGCTGCTGGCAACCGCGGTGTTGGTTCCGCACGCCCTGCGTTTTGATTTCGTAAATGACGACGCGTACATTTCGTTTCGTTACGCGAAAAACCTGGCCCAGCATGGCCAGTTGGTCTTCAATCCCGGGGAACGCGTCGAGGGGTTCACAAATTTCCTGTGGACGGTGCTGCTGGCGGGCGTGATGAAACTGGGGGTCAGCCCGGTTTTGTCGTCACGTTTTTTCGGCATGATGTTTGCGATTGGGACACTGGCTGTCCTGGTGCGCCTATCCTTGCGTCTGAATAAGGAACGCCCGTCCCCGTGGCATGCAGTGGCTCCGCTGGCCCTGGCCGCAACGCCTGCCTTTGCCTGCTGGGTGTCCGGGGGACTAGAGACCCAGATGTTTACGTTCTTATCGCTGCTGGCCTTTGATCGGCTGCTGCAGGAAATTGATCACGGCACCGGCGCGCACAGCGCCCTGTGGTTTGCGCTGGCCGCCATGACCCGGCCTGAAGGCATGTTTTTCTTTGGATTGGCCGCGATCTACCGCGTCGGATTCAACCTGATCCGGGATCGCCGGATTCGCCCGCAGGCCCACGAAGCAAGCTGGGTGTTGCTCTTCGGGGCTCTGTTCACTCCGTATTTCGTATGGCGGTGGCGCTACTACGGCTGGGTGTTTCCCAACACCTTCTATGTGAAATCGTCTGGGGGCACCTGGGCGCTGGGGTTCTATTATCTGCGCCGCTTTGCCGAAGACAGCGCGGGCTTCTTCTGGATCCCGTTCATCGTCCTTGGCTGGCCCCGCCGCCTTGACCGTGCCCGCCGCGCGATCTTTGGGCTATCGGCCTTCGTGGCGATTGCCTTCGCCATTTACGTGGGCAAGGTTGGCGGGGATTTTATGGGCCTTTATCGGTTCGTGCTGCCGGTCGTGCCGCTAGGGGCCTTGTTGGCCCAGGAATCCGCGCGAGCCCTTTGCATTCGGCTGGGACCTTTCATACCCCGCCCGATCCTTGCCGCTGCCGCCATCGCCCTTCTTACGGCCCAAGGCTACGCCAACGCCCACGTCGGACGCCAAGCCGCCGAAGGGATCCCACCGTCGGACAACGGAATCGACAGCCCCGGGTACTTAAAGGATTACGCCGATGAACGCGTGGCCGTGGGCCTATGGTTCAAAAAATATGCACGTCCCGATGATTTGATGACCGTGGGCGGCGCGGGCGTCATTCCGTATTACTCCGAAATCCCTGCCTTCGACTGTTATGGCCTAGTCGACGAAACTATCGCCCACGACAAAACCATGGTCAGCGGCCACTCCCGCCCGGGACATCAAAAATGGGTGGCGGATTGGTATGTGTGGAAACGAAGGCCGACGCTTATCACGCACAAATACTGTTTTTGCACGATGAACGAAGGCGTCGACTACTACGCCCAAAACGGCTACGAATGGGTGACCGCAACAATCCCAGGGCTGCGCCCCCCAGGCGTGTATTCGTTTCTGAAACGCATCGACCGTGCTTTTGGTCCGTTTCCCGCACACCAGCCGTAACGCCCGGATGGAAAACCATCGCGCCACGTCGCTGCCGCCTCGTGGGCTACATATTCAGGTCGGGCAGGGATCCCAGGGTGGGCTGCGTCTGGCCCCCCCCGAAGGTCTGGAGGGGTGCTCCCACCGCCGCCGCGGCGGCGAGGTAAAGATCCGCCATGCTATGGGCGTTGCTGACCTTTGTCTCCGCCGAATAGCGCATAGGATACCGTAGGTAGCGCCCGCCGGTTTTCAGGCCTCCTCTGGCCCCTCCCACCACGATGGCCGGGACGCGCGCGGCGTTCGCGTGGTGGCCAAAATGGCTTCCGTTTCCGTCGGCATCGCCGGACTCGCTTGTGTACACGGTGACCAGGTCGTCGCCCAGCGCCTTGTGCATGTCGGCGATGAGTGACATGTGGAAACGCTGGATAAGTCCTGCCTGACGGGCGTAGTCGTACATTGTGCTGTGCCCATCGAAGAACTTGTCTCCGCCCAGCAAGACAGGATGTGGAGGCATGTCCTCGTGATCGCCGCCGGTGGCGCCAATGGCAACGCCTGCGACCCGGGACACGCCGCACTGGAAGGCCAGCGTGATAGCCTGGGTCATCGATGTGGTGATGTCCTCGGCACCGAGGGCGGGCAGGCTGCCAGGACCGACACAGGCGATCTTCGTGCGCGCCACGTATTGCGCCTCATATTGCGCGATCAGGCGCAGGTAGTCCTCCAGGGCGGTACGCTCCTCAACCGCCAGCTTGCGTTCCAGGCGCTTGAGATCCAGGCGCATGCTGTCGAGCAGTGGCCGCGGCGAGGGCGGCTTGCCCCCGGGGGTACCCGCCCCAAAGAGCTCGCGCAGGAGCAGCGGCACCGAGGCGACGTGGGGCACGGCGCTGCCCTTGGCCGCCGCGAACATTCCGGTTTCGCGCTCTAGCTTTAGGCGTAGCGATCGGTCGCTGCACCCGACCAGGATCGATCCCATGGCGCTGTCACGCCCGATCACCTGCGCAATGGCCTGATCGATGCTGGGCCCCCCCGGAGAGCCTGGGGTACAGGTCGTCGTGATGAAACCATTGCCGTGCCCGCCCCCCCCCGGAAGCGCGCAGAGTCCATCAATGATCGCCACCTTGTCGCGCATGCCCTCCAGAGGCTCAAGCTTCTTCGGCCAGGTAAAAGCCGTCTTGCCCCCGACCTCCAGACCGCCGGAGTCTCCGAACTCAGGCGGGGCCAGGCCCCAGCCGCTGCTGCCCTGACGACACTGGATGGCACCGCCGACGATCCAAATGACGAAACACGGCTGGCGCTTGGTCGCTTGCCCGTAGGCGCGGCAGACCAGTCTGTCGGCCAGCGTGGGCAGCATGGCCCCCCCGGCTGTGAGCCCGATAGTGCCGAGGAATCTGCGTCTGTCGTAGCGGATCATTTCGACACTCCTTCTGAAGGGGTACGCCGCAGTAGGGCTGACGGCGACGCGATAAGCGATGCCACCATGTCGGGGTAGCTGCCTCCACCCTTCTCATAAGCCTGGAATGCAGCGTCCAGAGTGCATCCGTCTCCGGCGCCCGGCGCGCGTCCCATCCAGAACATGAAGGCGTGCGAGACGAAGCACCGCGAGACGGCCGGCGATTGCGCCAGCCCCTTGCCCAGTTCGCCCACGCCGCGGTGAGATCCGGAAAGCGAGGGGTCGGGCGGGTTGGCGATCTCCCAGCTGTCATCCACCGGCTTGCCACCCTCGACGGCCCGGAGGCGGCCGACACTGTCGAACCCCTCGAACGCCAACCCGACAGGATCCATGAACCGGTGACA
>JAYUUT010000297.1:0-23165 GCA_043754455.1 Myxococcales bacterium | reverse complement strand
TTTGTCGATCGAAGCGCCTTCAACCAGAAGTACGAATCCGTTTTCGTATTGTGAAAGAACCCTCAACGCGGCCGAGGCCATTTCGTCAAGCATGGGCTGATCCGGATAGCCCTCATTTCGCACCGCGAACGACGTCGCATTGTCGATAAGTTGATTACGACGGCTTGCGATCTTATCGACCGCGACATTCATATGGCTGTTGCGAAAAAGGCCAAGAAGTTTTGTCGGGACCGGGCCGGTTGCCGGTACAAGGCTATTCAACGTCGTCGCGTCGGGCGCATACGCAAAACCCGCATTCATGAAGTCCCCAAGAAGATTTCGACCGACATCCAAGGCGCCCGCCGACGCAAGAGGCAGGCGCCACGCGCTGACCACGTCCGCGGGGAGAGGACCATAATCCGAACCTGGGGAACGCCCCGAACCGGGCCCGGCAGGAAGAAACCACTGCCGACCGCCACCCAGCAAGACTTTGAGGCCCGTTCCAAAGGTACCCGTGTCATTCACGTCGCCTTCGTCGAAATACTGGTCGGTAATACCTGTCCCGGCGCCTCGGTTGCCGGTATGAACCGCCATCGCGGCCGGCGTTGCGTCCTCAACATCAGCCGTCGTCACGATTCCGGTCACCTTGCCCTGTGTCCTATGCAAATATTCGCTCATGTACTCAACCCGCGGTTGAAAGAACGCGTTGCTCACTTGGGCCGGGAACACACCTTCTTGATTGTTGTTGTGGTGAGAGCCTGTCGTATACGCATCCATGCCGGGTGCTGAATCCGCGACGATGGTGTTGAGGGAGGCCGTGGTGGCCATCCCCTGCGTGGGAAACGTGTCCATGGCCAGCCAGCCTCTAGGCGTGCCGTTTTGAATTCCGTGACGAACCATACGCGCTGCCGTGCGATGCGCAATGCCCATGCCGTCGCCCAACATAAAGATGATGTTCTTGACCTTCTCACCCTCGCCCTTCATGAGCTTTTCAATCACAATCGACTGCGTGATTGATTTAGTCCCCAGTGAACTTGAAAACACCACCTCAAAAGTATAGATGCCCGGCCGCGACAATGAATAGCCCCGAAGGTTGAAACCACCCCATGTGGGGTTCGAAATGCCATCGGTCAGATTTGCATCCCCCGTCCCCGAGGTGAACGTCTGTGCGACGCCGTTGATCTTTAGACTGGCGGCGTATCCGTAGCTCGGTCCGATGCCCGTTCCCTCGACGCGAATGTCGAAGCGCTGCCCTGGCGCAAAACGTGCACCATGGTTTGGCCAGACATTTACGACAGGCCCAATGCCGACCAAAGTGGGCGTTGGCAACTCGCCAGTTTTGATCGGATGGGGGTAGGACGGGTGTTCGGGTCGTTCGGTTGACTCTTGCCCGTGTGAGCCGTTGTCGGCCAACGCGATGCCGCCAGGAATGGCGGCCACCATGGTTAAAACCTGGAACTTTTTTGTCAAAGGACTTTTCATCTTCGTGTCTCCGGTTTCTTGGTTTTGTGGCGGGATATCGGACGAGGAATATTTGCGCGGCGAAGGTCTTGGGGATTTTTAACCAGCAGTCGAAGGGTGGTGACCTCGCCGGTTTCGCTGACGTTGTGCCCAAATTCAAGGATCCCCGCGATCTGTAGAGGACCCGGCGTGAAAGCAATCGCCCGCTTTTGCGCCCACGGGATCTTCACAAACACAGACATTTGCGGCAAGTCACCTCGACCGTTGGCCGATTCGTCGCAGAGAATCGGATAGGCATAGACGTAAAAGCCACCACGGGAAGGAAGTTCCATCTGGGCCATGTACCCAACCACGGTCGTCTGTTTTCCCGCCAAACCAAGTAGCTTGGGCGTCGGCTCTGGGGCCATTGCCGTGGTTTTGAGCATTTCGTCGAACGCCAGACTCGGCGTTGAAATCGCGGACGACGCGGGCGCCAGCCGGAGCACAAAAGGAGTCGAAGTGTCAGACGTATGATCGGAAGCGGCCAGGCCTCCCTGTGTCCCCAAAGCGATCCAGAACATCAGGAATGTCGGGGTGATCAAAAACGTCATGACGAATCGATACCATGAGCGGTTTACAAAAAATCACGACGGGGCGACCTGTCGCAACAGCGTCACCTGACGGCAAAAAGACGTAACCGTCGGCAACAACGCCTAACGATTCACCCACGTACGCTTGATGCTCAATTCCCTAGGCCACACGCAGCAACACACGCTGTCTTGTCACATGCAATCAACTGCGTGGCATGTCCCGCAGGAACTGACAAGCTATTGAGGAGCAAGCCGTTCTTCAGAAAATCTAAGGTCTTGGTGGCTGCTTGAATTTCTTGGCGACAAGCGCCGTTGGCCGCGGCCGATGCGCAGGCCACGCCGGTGGCGGTTCCACAAAGGCAATCCGAGGCCGCTTTTTTCCAACACCCAGTTGATCTGATACAGGCGACAAGCGCTAAACACAGATTTTTGTCGATCCCGGACAGCCCGTCACAGCCCGCGCCCTCCACACAAGTTCCAGACGCGATATTTTCCAGCTCGCAGGTCTTGCACGGGAAATCGTTCGCACCAGCGACAGCCCCCTCGGTGCTCAATCCCGTCTGCCCATCCCCCATAGGCGGCACGACGTCGATTGCAGTGCGCGTGTCGAACCAAAAACCACCGTCCGGGGTCGCATAGGAATCCCCGGCGTCCATGCCAAAATATTGGTCACGGCGGTCTTGTGGCGAACATGCGAACGTCAGTAACATGAAGCCAAGCCCTGCTTTCAACAGACGTACGAAGGGGTAATTCGGCATCCTTGAACCTAAGCGGGCGCGGTCCAAGAGCTACAGTCCCCCGGCAGTTCAGATGCGGATCTCACCGAACTGTCACCAATCTGACCCGCGATTGGCATCGGCATTCAAGGCCGGACCCACCTAAACTCAGGGCGCAGGGCGAGGCCGGGAGCAGGACCCCAATGGCGCAGACAGTTTTAAGAAATCATTTCCGATATCGAACCGGGTCCGGAGTCGTCGCCTGGGTAGCGACAGCCGCTCTGGGATTTCTTGCGTGTGCCGTGGGCTCTGCGTTCGAGACTCTATCGACTGAGGATCAGAATCTTTTCGCTCGCTGCCGCCCCGCTTTGGCGGATCACCTCTGCTCAGTCGGGAAAAAAGAGACCATTGCCGCCTGTGTTGCTGACAGAGAGGCCGTATTTGCAGAGCGTCCCTCACTTAAGATGAAACGAAAGTGGCTTGCGTTGAATGGATGCCCCGCGACCGTTCTCGATGACACGAGCGCCGTGCAAGCGGCAAAAGAGCCGGAAGAAGCCAAGTCCCCCGCCGTCCCCGAACCGGCCCCGGCAGCGCTCGCGCTCACC
The DNA here is from genome assembly GCA_043754455.1 of Myxococcales bacterium. Lineage (GTDB taxonomy): Bacteria > Myxococcota_A > Polyangia > Fen-1088 > Fen-1088 > JAYUUT01. The sequence continues at coordinate 19,835 of JAYUUT010000297.1, read as the reverse complement.
CCCCCCCCGGTTGCCCCACCCGCTACTGCCTTGCCCCTGTCCGCTGAGCCGTCGCCCGACGGATCCTTGTGTCAGATATCTGCCTCGTGTGCATCCGATCTCTGCATCCGCGGTAAGTGCGCGCCGCTGTCGGCCGTCCTTGTCTCGCTGTCGGCAGGGCCCCCTGTGCCCGAAGTGCCCGTGGCCACAACCGAACCCACTCTAGAACAGACCGAACCTGGGCTCTTTGACGCTGACGCCTCAGGTGAAACGCTGGCCGAAACCGCCGTTACGCGAACCGTCGCCACCCCAGCCCCGATGGTCCCCCTACGGCAGCGTTCGGGACGCGTCGGGGCGAAGTTGCGGGCGGGACGCAATGGGCAGGAGCAAATTCGAAACAGCATTCTCAGCCACGAGCCAGAAATGAAAATGTGCGTCGAACGGCAGCTCAAATTGGAGCCCAATCTGCGGGCTCAGGGCTCCCTCGTTTTGGAGGTTGACGCGCGGGGTGAGGTGTCCCAAGCCACCGTTCGTGGTCCAGACCTTCAAGACAAGCCGATTGTGCTTTGCCTGAGGACGGTGGCGGCCCGCTGGCGTTTTCCAAGCACCGACCGAGCCTACGCTGTCGAGGCGCCCTTGCGAGTGAGCGGGACCGAATAAGCAGTCCTGGCACCGAATAACGATTCGGTATCAGTCCCCCTGCAAGTATTCTGACCGTATCGATGAAATCCGTACCGTCTCCCGCTTGCCAGCAACGCACGGCCGCGTTTCGGCGTGGCGCCCTCCCCTTGCCGGGGCGCACGCCGCAGGACAACCAGCGGCCGATGAACGTGGGGCTTGCGCACGACCAGGTGCCACTACAGGTGTTTTTGACGACCCGTCATCCCCATATCGCGGTCGGTGTCTGGCAGGGGCGCATGCAGGACGGGCGGCTTTCGATCGATGGTCGCGTGGTTCGCAACTGGGATCACCACGTGCGCGCGGGAATGCGTGTGGTCCATACGATTGCGCAGGAAATCGAGCCCGATGTCAGCGTGGACGTGACATTCATTTACGAGGACAATGCCTTAGCCGTGCTGAGCAAGCCGGCGCCATTGGCCGTGCATCCCTGCGGGAGGTACAACCGGAATTCGCTGATGCCTCTTTTGGGTCGGATCTTTGCCGACCAGTCTTGGCACCTCGTGCATCGGTTGGATGCGGACACCACGGGCCTGATGGTGCTGGCAAAAAATCCGGTGGCCGCCAGGCATTTGGGCCTGCAGTTTGAAAGGCGCACGGTTCAGAAGACCTATCTGGCGCGCGTCTTCGGGGTGCCTAAGACATCGTCGTTTTCGTGCGATCTGCCGGTGACCGATGGGCCTGGAAACAAAGGGAGGCGCAGCACGGACAACGCTGAAAACGCAGCCTTCACTGCGTTTGAACAGCTTGAAAGTTTTGGGAACCAAAGCCTCGTGACGGCCCGCCCCCGTTCGGGGCGCACCAACCAGATCCGCGTTCACCTGGCGGCACTGGGATTACCCATCGTTGGCGATAACGCCTATGGCGGTGGCGACGAATTCACAAGCGGCCGATCGGCCTTGTGCTTACACGCCTGGAAATTGGCGTTTCGCCACCCCGAGGATGAACGTTTCCTGCAGTTTTGCGACGAAGATCCGCCGTTCGCCCAGGCCGGCGGAGGTGCGGTATCATCCCATGATCTGCCCACCACCTGAAATAGCCGCCGCCTATGACTGGGCCGGTTTGCTGCGCATAGGTGCTGCCGCCGATCTGCACCACCACCTGCGGTTTCATCCCCTGCCCGTGGCCCTGTTGCTGGCGGCTGCGCCCCCCCCCTGCGATGGCGAACCGTACGGGCGCAGGCCCGTGTACCGCGACGAAATCGGCGAACTGTTGTTGGTACGGTGGCGCGAGGCGACGTTTTGCGCGCCCCACGACCACGGCGACGCGTCCGGCAGCATCAACCTACTGCGCGGCGATTTTATCGAACGTCAGTGGCGATGGGCTGGCGGCGAAGTCGTTCAAACATCCGAACGTCGGCTGACCGCACCTAGGCTGGTAAACGTCGGCGCGCGGGCCATCCACGACATGATGGCCACCGGGGACGCTGTGGGGCTGCATATTTACCGTCCTGCCATCGGGGGCATGCGCGTGTTTGATCGCGATCGCCGCCAGACCCTGGTGGTTGGTGACGACTGTGGCGCGTGGGTGCCACGCGACGGCCGTCACATCCTTTCGCGAACGCCCTGGTGAATTCGTGATCTGGATTGGCTACACCACCCTGTACCGCGAAGGTGGCCCCAAATTCGAACGGGCAGCCCTGACCCTGTCGACCGACAAACGTGCCCAAAATCCCGGCCAGGTCGTCCGCTGCGATAGGGTTGAAAGCAAGCGTGATTTCGTGGACGCGATGGCGCGTATCCGCAGCGATGGGGTCACCCTGGATGAACTTCATTTCGTCGGCCATAGCGGCATGTACGGTCCCATGTTCCGCACCACGGCCATGCCAGAACAGTTCAGCCCCCACGAATGGAGAGAATTGGCTGCGGCCACAGCGCTGCCATTCGCCCCCGATGGCCGGGCCTATTTCCACGCCTGCCGCACGGCCCGCTGGTTTGCCCCATTTTTCGCGCGCACCTTTGGCGTTCCGGCGCATGGTTACCACTGGTACACCACCATTTCGGTCCGCCCGGACGCTTTTGCCTGGGAAGGGCCGAACGACGAGCCAAATCGCCCCCTGTACGTAATAGCGTGCCCCGGCAAGAAGTCGCATGGCGCCCTGGGCACGGTGATGAAATACGGCGGTCTGGCAACGGCCGAGGCGATGAAACGTTTCGACCCCGCGCCCGCCAACGCCGACGGCAGCTACGATGCCGTGGCGGGCCTATACGATGATGTTTTTGCCGATATCGGCGTGCGGGACGATGAATGGCGCTGGTTGTGCCGCGCCTTTGCCGACAGTGGCACCGATATGGGCCTGCCGCGTGTGCTGGACATTGGCTGCGGCAACGGCGCTTTGTTAACGAAACTGCGCGATCGCATTGCCACAGGCACGGGCGTGGATAAATCACACGGCATGATCGAACGCGCATGCGCCCGCGCGGCTGCCCATCCCCACCTATCGTTCACAGCCATCGACGGCCCCCACCTGCCATTTGCCGATGCGTCGTTCGACGTCGTGGTGTCATTGCTGTCGTTCCGGTACCTGGACTGGGATCCGATCATGAACGAAATTCGGCGCGTCCTGGCGCCGGGGGGACGGATTTTGATCGTGGACATGGTGACCGTGCCGCTACAGATTCGTGAACTGCCCCGCTACGCGCGATCCAAGGCGCGGCAGGTGCTGTCGCAGTCGCGCAACCGATCATTTGACGTTGCCCTGCGCGGTATGGTCCGCGACCCGCGCTGGCAGAAAATGCTAAATCACAACCCCATCCGCGCCGAACACGAAATGCGCTGGTACCTGCAAAGCCGTTACCCAGGCCGCGAGGTCGAGGTTTTAAACCTGGGCTGGAACACCCGCATCTTGGCCTTCGATTCGGGGCCCCTACAACCAGGGTGGGTGCCACCCCAAAGCTATCCATGAGCACCACCCTGTGATCGCCATTTTGGACTGGGGCATAGGAGGGCTGGGCTTCTTCAAGCTGTTGCGGCAGCGTCACCCGAAGGTGTCGGTCATCTATTGGTCGGACGCTGGCTACACGCCTTATGGCACGATCCCCGCACAGCAATTGGCGGCACGGGTGCGTAGGGTGGCCGGGGAATTGCGACGATTGGGCGCCGACAGGCTGGTTGTGGCATGCAATGCCGCCAGCACGATCCTACCTGCGCTTGGCGTGCGCGACACCGCGGGCCCCATGACCACGGCGCACGGCACGATCGACGTCACCGGCGTGATCGCCCATGCCGTTGATCTGACCACCGCCAGTGGCGCGCGCACGGTGGGCGTGATTGGCGGGCGACGAACCATCCGTTCGGGGATCTATCGAAAAGATCTGGAAGCGGCAGGCCTCGCGGTCCGACAGCGCGTGGCGCAGCCCCTGTCAGCGCATATCGAAGCCGGGGATCTGGATTCTGCGGCGCTGCACCAGGATCTGTCCCACATCCTGCGGCCTCTGCGTGGGGTGGATGCTCTGCTGCTGGCCTGTACGCACTATCCGGCCTTAGGTGATCGATTCTGCGCCTACGTCCCGGGCACAAGGTTGTTAGATCCCGCGCACCAGATCCTGCGCTGGGTGACCCGCAACTGGGTCACAGGACAGCGGCTGGAGCGGGGCCCCGACCAGTTCATCAGCACCGGGAACGTGCGGGTCATGCGAAAGGCGGCGGCCAGGGCCTTTGACGTGTCACTACCTGTGATCCAGCACCGGGGCGGGCCTACAAACAGCGCTTAGCTAAAATTGGCCAGAACCTCGGCCAATGCCGAAACTCCGATCACCTCCACTCCTTCGCCCATGGGATACCGATCGGGGCCTCCGTAGACGACGAACCGTTTGGCTGGCTGAAGATCTTGGCAGGCTTCGTAGAAACCTCGAGCGGGTTTGGCGGCGTGACTGCGCTTGATCTCGATGGCCCACCTTTGGCCACCGGGAAGTTCCAACACCAGGTCAATTTCAGCCCCACCCGACGTTCGGTAGAAACCAGGGACGGTGCGGGCGGGGGCGGCGTTGACCAGACTCTCAATTACAAAGCCCTCCCAACTGCCCCCCACGACCGGATGTCCCAGCAAGGCGTCGCGGTCGGGAATGTTCAGTAGGGTATGTACAATCCCGCTGTCACGGATGTAAATCTTCGGCGCCTTGACCAGGCGTTTGCCAACGTTCACATGATACGGCTGCAGGCGCCTGACCAAAAGCAGATCCACCAGCAGGTCAGTGTAGCGGCTAACGGTCTGGCCACTGGTTTCAAGACCGGCCGCCAACCGAGCCGCATTAAGCAGCCCCCCCTGGCTGTGCGCCAGCATCGTCCAGAAGCGGCGCAGCGTTTCTGCAGGAATGCGCGGACCGAAGAGCGGGATGTCTCGTTCCAGATACGTCCTCACCATATCTTCGCGCCAGGCCAGACTTTGTCGATCATCCGGCGCCAGATAGCTGTCGGGAAATCCGCCGCGTATCCATAGCGTGTCTAGGTCGGCTGGCGGAACTTCGAGCGCGGTCAGGGGAGGCAAGTCGATGTAAGTGATTCGCCCTGCCAGGGTCTCGCCGCTTTGGCGCAGCAGATCGACCGATGCGGACCCCAACAACAAGAAGCGACCAAACCGTTTGCCCCGCCGGCGGCCGCTGTCGATCAAACCCCGCAGGGACAGAAACAAATCAGGAACGCGGTGAATTTCGTCCAGCACCACCAGTTTGTCTTCATGGGAAGAAAGGAAACCTGCGGCATCGCGCAGTTTTTCCCGATCACGCACGTCTTCGAGATCCAGATACACGGCCTTGTGCTGGGCGGCGATCTGAAGCGCGAGGGTGGTTTTGCCAACTTGTCGAGGGCCGATCAGGGCCACAGCCGCCTGGCGAGCCAAGGCGGCCTGAACAGTCGCGAAGATTCGCCGCGGCAACAACCATGTAAATCTACTATGCTTAAATTCATTTGCAATGTTATGGATGTTCACGACTCTGAATCTGACGTGAACACCTAATCCCTGCAGCAGAGCACGCCGCCGCCGCCGGGGCCGGGCTTGATGGCCGTTGACCCTTCGTTGGTTGCGTCCCCGACCCGACAATTCCAGGGTGCGGCAAGTTGGAAGCAGAGATCCCCCGACAGACGATCGAGGGGGGCACAGCTTGAGGATGCACTGGCGCCTAGCGATCCGCAGCCAAACAGATCGTTTGTACCCATTGCTGAATCGTTGCACTCGTTGCTGCCGACACTGGTCTGCCCTGTCGCGAAAAAAAGCAGGCCCACCGCACCAGACGGGATCGACCCCGCACAGCTGGTCTGACTTTTCGCCATGACCTCGATTCGGTTCAGGCAGATATGCCAGCCTGTCGCACACAAGTCGTGCGGGCTGCACCCACTGCCATTGGCGTTGGTTGAATCATCACCCGCCCCGCGGCCACACATGGGTTTGCCCCCGCCCACGACACCCGGCAGCGAAATTCACCAGAGCAACCGGCAATGTTGGGGTGGGTCAGCGTCGAGATGAAGGCCTCGCGCTGGTCGTCAGCACAGCCGATCGACGACACGGCCGGCACATCTGGGGTGGCGGCCACGCGATCCAACGAAACATCCGGTCGGGACATTCCGGCAGCATCTGGTGAAGCGTCTATTTTCTGAGGAGCGGGAGAATCAACAGAACTGTCAGCTATCGACGTGTCGGCAACGAGGCGAATGTCAGTTCGACCGGGGCCGCCCGCCTCATGTCATCACTCTGCGCCAACGGATCAAAACCCAACCTGCCGCACCCGCACAGGAAAACCATCGCCAGGCGGACCCGATTTAGACGAACCAAGGTGGATTATGCCATCGGCAGATAGGGTGGCCTCCTGAGGCATGCGGTTCGGAAGCCCGCCTGGTGGTAACCCCGTAACCCTCGCCTGCCCTTGGGCGTATGCTGCGACAGTCCCCCTCCCATGCGAACCCATCTGATCGTCGGCATCCTGTCCGGGTTTTTGGCATCCCCCGTGCAAGCGGGGCCTCCCCTTGTCCTCGACAGCCAGATCGGACCCGCATTTTTAATGAAATCGCGGTCTAAATCCATAGGTCACGGGTTCAAACCGATGGCCCGGGTGGGGCTGCGCGTCCCCGTGCTACCCCGAATGGAGGTGGGGGCTGCGCTGTCCGGCCTTGTCGATGCCAGCGAACACTACCGGGTCCTGGGCCTGATGGCACACGGGCGGTTTGCGTTGTGGCAGCGGCTCACGTTTTCCTTGGGGGCACAACTGGCGCTAGGCGCCGGGTACAACGCCGACATCTTGCACACTGACCTGTCGGCCCGCGCACCCATCGTGCCCTACGGATTCGTGGCAGTCGACGCCCGGTGGACGCTGGGCAACAGGTGGCTGTTGGGCGTCGAAGCCGGGTCGGAAAACCTGTCCATTGCCCGTTTCGGATTGTTGGTGGGCTATCGATTCGACGGCACCTCAACCACCGCCCTGGCGGGGAAATAGTCATGACCCAATCCATGCGTTTTTGTCTTCTGTTCGTGACGATGACCGCCGCCTGCGGATCCGCCCTGCCCGACGAGGTTTCTGATTACAAGACCCGATGCACGCGGCTAAACGCCCAGCCCATCGCGCGGTCGGACGCCGACCCCCACAAGGGCGTCAAGAACGTCTACGCCTGCAACATCAGCGTGGCCCTGCTGCAGGACAACCAACGCCCCTTCCCCGAGGGAACCATGATCGTGAAGGAATCCACCCGCGAAGGGGATTCGTTCGCATGGCTTATTGCCACCGCCCAAAAACAAAAGGGGACCTGGCAGTGGAACGAATACACCCGCAATTTTGCCGATGAAGATTTCCGCCACATCATTTCAGGAGAATCCGTCTGCACGGGCTGCCATATCAAGGCCAAGGCCGCAGACTGGATCTTCACCGGCTATTCACGGTAGCCGCCGAGGGCCGGGAGCCGCCAAAAAACAGCGTCGTCGTGATCGCCACCCCAAAGGCATTCTGGAACGACATCAGTTCGACCCGGTGGCTACAGGAATAACAGGCCCCGAAAGCTTCTGATTTTTGCATAACGACGTAGGGCTGTAGCGCTAATGCCAGACGGGTGCTGTCCCCTGCCCAAGCCGCGACACCCAACAGAGCTTCGGCACGGACTTCATTTCGCAAGATGCGCATTTCTGGTGGCGCCGTGTCGGTAAACCCCGACCGCGCCAACGACGATTCGGACAGGGCGAACCCGTGTCGCCGCGGGCCCAGGCTGAACCCAGCACCGGTCAGCATCTGCCAGGTCCGTGACAGCGTCGGTTGCGCGCTGATTCCGGCATGGATTTCCCAGGCAAACCCTGGGAAAGATGTTCTATCGAGGCCGACTGACAACGGCCCATCGGTCTGCACCGACAGGATCAAGGCCGTAGGCACGCGGCTATCTCGAGGCCGAAGGTAACGTCGGCCTTCCACCCCCGCGGTCAGATAACTGAGATGAAAAGAGCCTTCGAAGGCTTCTGAAAATGGTTTTCCAAACGAAAACCGGGGATCCAAGATCGGAATCCCGGTGGTCCCATCGAACCCTGTGCGCAACGGGATGGCATCTTCGTCGTTCGTCGCAACCACCGCCTTGGCGGGTGACAAGTTCGCCCCCCAAGTCGCCCCCCCCCCGGCCGTCATACCCGGGCCCAGCATGATCGACGGGGGCGAGGGTAGGGTGCTACACGCCCCAAAAACCAGAAAAAATCCAAGGATCCCGCGCGCCGGGGACGATGCCAACCAGGTCGTCATGGGTCGCGAGTATAATCGGAGGATGCGCTTTGGGTTGTGTTCCCTCGTGGTTGGCCTTTTGTCCTGCCTGTCTTCGTCTTTTCAAGACGCACGCGCGGACGCTCCGCCGGGCCGATCCCTGACCCTGCCGGGCGGGGCTTTTGCCCTTGATTTGGGATTGGGGTTAGGACACCTAGGCCGATCCGACGTCACCGGATTCGGGCTAAACCTGGGCCTTCATTACGGATTGACGTCGGCCCTAGAGTTGGGGATTCGCACGGGTGTTCGATTCGACAACGATGGCCAGATTGTCCAGGCAGACGAATTTGGCCGCACTTACGACACCCAGACCCACGGCGCCGGCCACGATTCTTGGGCCAATCCCGAACTGTTGCTGCGCGGCCTTTTGTTGCGGGGGACAGTGGATCTGGCGCTGGAAGGTCGGATGGTCCTGCCGGCGGCCACTGACACGCGGATTGGACTGATGCTGGGGTTGCCCGTGCTGCTTCACCTGGGATCGCAGGCGCGAATCGACACCGGGATCTATGTTCCCCTGTGGTTCGATCCTTCCCGAACGGTCGTTAGCCTGCCCGTACAGTTGTGGATTTCCACGGGGGCGGTTTATCTGGGACCCAGTTTCGGCTGGCAACACGATTCCCAGGGCGACACGACGAAAATTCTGCTGGGGTTTGCCCTGGGCAAGAATGTATCAGGGGGCACGGATCTGCGTTCGTGGTTTTTGTTTCCTGACGTAGGACGTTCCGGTGGCGCGAGGACCTTTGGCGCCGGGGTCGGCCTGCACGTCCGGTTTTGAACGGCTACGGCAGCGTCGTCACCCACAGGCCATCACGGCGGGACGGCGCCCGTTCGCGCACCACAACCAGGACCGTCTGCCCGGCGGCAAGATCCTGGGCCGGTCGCAAATAGGTCGTGGCGGCGGTGCCGGGCCCGGCGTTCCACGCGGTTCCCTTGATCGCAAAATCAATCACCCCGCGTTCGATGATCTGTTCACGCGCAGGAACCCCAAGGTCGATCATAACAAGGTCGCTGACCGCCCCTTGATCGATCCTGTGGACCAGCCCCAACAAACGATTGCCGCCTAGGACGATCCGCCCCGCCCGATGGGCCACGGGCTGAACCTGATTCTGGGCGGGATTCATCAGCAGCAAATCGGTGGCCAATGCACCGCCAAACCGTTCGGTTCCCGCCGCCGCCACCCGCGCCACGACAAGCCCCGTTTGTGCAACGTTATGCATCGCCAGCACGCGGCCAGGTAGGAATTCGCGTTCGATTTCGCTTCCCACAATGACCATCGCGGGACCCAGCGCCAATTCCCCGGCGGCGGGTTCTTCGGGATCACCCGGCCGGTTTATCGCCGCGTCCTGGTCGTCGGCCCGCACAAATAGCAACGCGGCGCCGTCGGCTGTGTACTGCATGCGCGACACGAACCCCGTAAGGCGGCGCACGGGCAAGGGGCCCTCGCGATCCAGAACGTGCGCCTCGCCCCGTTCACTGACCACCGCCACACGCGTCCCAAAAGGTTGCCATGCGGCCCAGAAAACCGTGCCTTCGGTCGATTCGAGAACCCATGTGTCCAGCCGCAGGGTCGCGATGTCCACCAGATGAAGACGCGCGGGGGTCGATTCTTTCCCATCGGCTGCGGGCACGGCGGGCACGACGCACGCATAACGGCGGGGCGATGGGCTGATTCCCGCCGGGGCACAGGTGGCAGGCACCGGCATGACCTTCACCATCGAGTTCGACAAATCGTGAACCGTGGTCGTCAGGGCGTTGCGTTCACCCCCCTGCAACGCCAGCGCCAGCCCATCATCCGACGACCGCTGAACAGCGACGGCGGATCTGATGATCTCGGGTGATTCGCCGGGGAAAATACGTAGGACGCCGCGATCGGTGGCGCGGTAGATGTACAGCCATCCGTCATTTTGGAACCGCGCGCTGAAAACCTGGCCAATCCCGCGTGACATCATCCCGGGTTCGACCACGGTCAGATTTCCAAACGGGGTTCCGATGGCAAACAATTCGTACAGGTATCGCGTGCCAAACGCCGCATAGTTAGAAACCCCTGGGATCTTGTCCAGCACCTGCCCCGTCGCGGCTTCGAACCAAATCATTTCACCAATGTCGATGCGGCCTTGCCCCGACGGATCCCAGCCAAAATTCTGGGCCTTGCGTGCGGCCACGGCCTGTCCGTTAGACATGGCCCCCACGGGCCAGGCCACCACCCGATCGGTCAACATGCGCCGTGCGGTTCCGCCGTGAAGCGGCACTGTCCACAAATCCCAGGCGGCCCGCAGGGGCGCACCTTTTTCTAGATCAGGCACACCCGATTTATCGAAGGCGAGCTGCGGATCGTCGCCATTTTCCAGCAGAACTGGGCGTACGAGATCGCGACCGGTTTGAATTTGTCGCCCCAAAGCGGGCGATTCGGCAGGGAGGCACCCGCCCCACACCAACACCCAGGCCCCCCAAAACCGTTTCGTCACGTCTTGACCGGGTGCAACCCACATTCCTTGCTGTCGGGATTTTCCCACCACCAACGACCAGCCCGGGGATGTTCGCCGGGTTTCACAGCGCGGGTACAAGGCGCGCACCCGATGCTGGGGAATCCTTTTTTGTGCAGCGGGTGAACCGGCACGCGCTGTTCGGCGGCGTACGACCACACCTGTTCGTCCGACCACCCCACAATGGGGTTCAATTTTGCCAGACCGCCATGGCCTTCATCGAATTCGATTTCGGCCGTGTCGGTGCGCGTGACCGACTGATCCCGCCGCAGCCCTGTGACCCACGCGTCCAGACCTGACAAAATCCGTCCCAGCGGTTCGACCTTGCGAATACCACAACATTCGTGCCGGTTTTCCAGCGATTCCATGAAGCTGAACAACCCTTTTGTTCGCAACAAGGTTTCGACCGGGGCGCGTTCGGGAAACTGCCATTCGATGGTGACGCCATATTTTTCCCGAACGCGATCTGCTGTCTGGAAGGTTTCTTCGGGCAGGCGCCCTGTGTCCAGGGCAAACACCCGCACGTCACGCGATACCTTATGCGCCAGATCGATCACAACGCAGTCTTCGATCGAAAAACTTGATGCCACCGCAAGTCCTGACCCAAATCGATCCACCGCCCAGCGCAAAACCGCCGCAGGTTCGGCATCGCGAAGGGTCGTGGCAACGTCCGCAATTTCACGCGCTGTGGACTTCATGGCGGGCTATTTGACGTTGCAGAACTGTTCGTAATCGATCAATTGGATCTGCGACCGGTCCACGCCCGTTCCGCAGGTCGGGCAACCGGGATCGCGCCGCAGCTTCATTTCACGAAATTTTGTCCCGAGGGCGTCGTACATGATCAGCCGGCCTGCCAGGGTCTTGCCGATGCCCAGAATCATCTTCACAGCTTCGGTCGCTTGCAGGACGCCCACCACGCCGGGCAACACACCTAGGACGCCTGCCTCCTGGCACGAAGGCGCCATGTCCGGCGGTGGTGGTTCGGGATACAGGCATCGGTAACACGGACCTTCATCAGGAATAAACGCAGTGACCTGGCCTTCGAAACGAAAGATGCTGGCATGTACAACCGGTTTGTTCAGTTTCAACGCCGCATCGTTCAGCAAATATCGCGACGGGAAATTGTCGACCCCGTCCACGATCAGATCGTAGTCCTTCAGGATATCCAGGACATTTTCCGACGTCATCCGCGCCTTGATGGGCACCACCTTCACGTCAGGGTTCAGCCCATTGATGGTCTTCGCGGCCGAATCCACCTTTGCCATGCCCACGCGATCCGTCGCGTGCAAGATCTGTCGTTGCAGGTTGGACGCGTCCACGGTGTCATCGTCAATGATGCCCAGGGTGCCCACACCCGCAGCGGCCAGGTACAGGGCCACGGGGGATCCCAGGCCACCCGCGCCCAGGCACAACACCTTCGCCTGTAGCAATTTAATCTGACCCGATTCACCCACTTCGGGCAGCATCGTGTGACGCGCGTAACGCAGCGTCTGATCACGTGTCATGACGAAAGGCCGGTCGAAATTCAGCCCCGCGCGTTTCCACGCCGTGAACCCACCCGCCATGGATCGCACGTTGGAATAACCCATGTCACCAAGGGCCCGTGCCGCCAACGCTGACCGGGTGCCGCCCGCGCAATAAAGAATGATGTCCGCCGTTTTTTCGGGGACCTGATCTTCGATTCGCTGTTCTAGGAAACCGCGCGATATCCAGGCCGCGCCGGGGATATAGCCCTCCATCCATTCGTCTCTTTCCCGTACGTCTACCAGAACCGGGCCGACCCCATTGCCCTCGCCCGCCTTCCCCTTGCGGCCTGCCACCACGGCCTTAACTGTGTCCACATCCGTTTCGCGGATTCGACCCTTGATGTCCTTCAGATAACCCTGAAAATTCGCCATGTCCGCCGTCTCCTAGCGCGAAGGGGTAAGGCTGGCAACCGCTGCCCACGCGCGACCGGGTACACTTGCTGATTCGCCATGCCAAAACCCCGCATCAACCGTTATTCGCCCGACAAGCCGCGCCTGCCCGCAGGCCAAACCCTGTCGAAAAAATGGCCCGTCCTGCATTACGGCGATGTTCCGAACGTCGCGCAAAACCAATTGCGATTGCGGGTATTCGGCGCGGTCGATGCGCCCGCAGACTGGTCGTGGGATGACCTGGTCACGTTGCCGGTAACCCGTTTGCGCACGGATTTTCATTGCGTCACCACCTGGTCAACGTACGACAACGATTGGGAGGGCATTCGGTTCCTAGATGTCGCCGCTGCGGTTCGTCCACAGCCTAGCGCACGACATGTGATGCTCCATTCGTACGATGGTTACAGCACCAACGTTCCCCTGCGGTCGTTATTGGAAGACGACGTGATGCTGGTCTGGTCCTGGAAAGGCGCGCCCCTGACACCTGAACACGGCGGCCCCCTGCGCATGGTCGTGCCGAAACTGTACGCCTGGAAAAGCGCCAAATGGCTGCGCGGGATCGAATTTCTGACAGAAGATCGGCGCGGCTTTTGGGAAGAACGCGGTTATCACAACCGGGCCGACCCGTGGCTGGAAGAACGGTATTCGTCGCAAGAACGCGGCAACGAATCCGAAGAAGACGCAGGCTAGGGCAAATGCCTGGCTAGTTGCAGACGCCCTGGGTGCAAGCGTTGGCACCGCCGCCGCCCGGTCGCCCGCCGCCTGGCGCCAGGTTCAGGCAGTTCATGGGGACGTTTTGTGGGGCCTGGCCGGGACATGTAACGGCAACCTGACCGTTCATCGCTGTGCCTGTCGCCACCATCATGTCGGTCTTGTCCCGGAACGAATAGGTCTGCATACGCCCGCCACCGCCGAAACCACCCATCGTTTCCACCGTATAACAAAGCGCACCAGCCGCGGTGTTGACCCGGGTTATCTGTCCCACCGTGATAAGCTTGACGCCGTTGTCGTAGCAGGTGTTGGTGTTGCCCATTGCGCCTTGCTGACGGCACGCGCCTGTTGGTGTGCAGGCTGCAAATAACGTGGCCAAACAGGTTGGCACGGGCGTCGTGCAGGCCATCATCATCGGCATTGTTCCCGGTGGGGACGCAACCGCTGCGTCCCGCGGGCCAGGTAGGGGCTGGGGCACGGGGGTCGGGACCGGGGTCGGCGGGATCACAACAAACCCCGCATCGGCAGTTGGGCGTGCCATTGGAGGCAGCGGCACCATGACAGACGGCATGGCCGCACCAGGATTCGTGGCGCCCGGTTGTGTCACCGGCGTGGAGGGCGGCGCGACCCCACCGGAAATGCCCATGCCACCCGGACCCGTCGTGCCCGGCTGTCCCGTGCCCGGCTGTCCCGTGCCCGGCTGTCCAGGGGTCATCGACGCCGAGCCCGTGGCCTTGCCTGGGTTAGCGGATCCGCCGGAAGTGCCCGGCGCGGTGGCCCCAGGGTACTCGGGTTCGCCATCGGGGTCGACGAACAACGTTTCGCGGCCACAGCCAACTGTTAGGCCGAACAGACACAAGCTAAAACCAAGGGAGAACTTCACCATGCGCATGTTGTTCGGACCCCGCAGCTAAGGTCAACGTAAGGAGCAAAAAACGAAGAAATCAGGGCGCGTTTTCCACCCGTCATATAGTTGCATATGACCATTACATTCATACGTGTCTAGCTGTTAACAGTAGTTTATGAATTCTTTTCTTCTCTTTTGGAATTTATTATCGTCTGCATTTGTTGTCTTGTTTAAGGGCCAACCGTGCAATTCTGTCATTCGTTGAAGCCGCCCCGCCGGGGCATTCGCAACTACCACTTGGGAAACCCCCGTCATGCAAAGCACGCTCAAGATCAAGCTCGGCATTTTCATGTTCCACAGTACTTCATCTGGGGATCCTGGTACGTCAGCATGGCCACCTACCTGGGCAAGACGCTGGCTTTTGAAGGCGGGCAAATCGGATTGGCCTACGGTGCCTTCGCCATTGGGGCCATCATTTCACCGTTCTTCGTGGGCCTTATCGCCGACCGTTATTTCGCGTCGGAAAAACTGCTGGCGTTTCTGGGCATTCTGGGCGGCGCGTTGATGTTCCTGATGGCCCGGCTGACGACCTTCAGCACATTTTATCCGATGTTGATTGTTTATTGCGCCTCATACGCCCCGACTCTGGCGCTGGGCAATTCGCTGTCGCTGCACCATCTTGAGAATCCGAAGCGCGATTTCCCCCTGATTAAAACTCTGGCCTCGGTCGGATGGATCGCGGGCGGTGTCACGCTTAGTCTGGTGCTCAAGGGCGAACAATCTGCTGTTCAGTTCTATTTGGCCGGGGTGGTTTCCATCGCCCTGGGGTTGTTTTCGTTGGCGCTGCCACACACCCCGCCGAAAAAGACAGGCAAGGATGTGCGCCTGGGCGAAATTCTGGGACTGGACGCCCTGGCACTGCTGAAAAAACCGTCGTTCGCGATCTTCATCGTCTGCATGTTCATGATCTGCATCCCGCTGTACTTCTATTTCGTGAACATGAACATGTATGTCACCGAACTGGGATGGACCTATACCGCCGCGAAGATGTCATTGGCGCAGATATCGGACATTATTTTTCTGATCCTCCTGCCGCTGATGCTGCGCAGCCTTGGGTACAAAAAAACCATTTTCATCG
The DNA here is from genome assembly GCA_043754455.1 of Myxococcales bacterium. Classification (GTDB taxonomy): domain Bacteria; phylum Myxococcota_A; class Polyangia; order Fen-1088; family Fen-1088; genus JAYUUT01. Next base: position 4,362 of record JAYUUT010000297.1, on the reverse strand, counting down.
GGATTCTGGGTTGGGTCCTGCGGTATTCCCTGCTGGCAGCCAGTGTGAACCATGCGGACATAGCGACAACGTTGATCATCGCTGCCGTCTTGCTGCACGGGGTTTGTTACGACTTCTTGTTCATTGCGGGGCTTTTATATGTGGATGATCAGGCCAATGAACGTATGCGCGGCGCCGCCCAGGGCTTCATTGCCTTTATTCTGTGGGGCGTGGGCAACCTGGTCGGCAGCACGCTGGCTGGAAAATCGCTGGGGGCGCACACCCTTGCGCAGCCAAATGGGACCATTGCCCACGACTGGTACGGCATCTGGATGTATCCGGCCTATGGCGCGGCCGCGGTGTTGGTGCTGTTCCTAATCTTCTTCCGGGAGCCGTCCAAGGCTGGTTGAAGGCCACTGCGCGCTGATTCAACCCAGCGGGTTTCGCACCGTCAGTGCGCCGAAAAGGGAGAAGTCTCGATCCCGGGTCAGCAAGGCTTCCACGTCATGCGGCGATACTTGCTCAGCGGTCGCCGTATATCTCGTTGCGAAGCTCGCTCCACGAAAAACCATCAAGCGGATTGGTTTTCCCCACCGTGCCAACACTTCGATCGGGCAGGGTGTATGGCGTCGTTGACGCATCCGCTTCGAGCACCCGCCGCAACCCCTCCTCGATGAGAGCCCTGACGGGACGGTGCGTTTTCTTTGCATGGCGCTTGGCCATTGCGAGAAGGTTGTCCGAAATTTCAACCGTGGTCTTCACGTCTACATATTGCCCATAAGATAGTGCCCATACCACCCATATTGGTGGTTGCCGGTTGCCCGATCCCTTCCCCAGATGCCTCCCGGAATACGCAGCGGGATAGGATGCACGCCCCGACGGGCCGTACGGGCCTCAGGGTTTGGGGGTCGTCGCGGCCAGCGCCTGGAGGAGGATCCGCCTGAAGACGGCCACCGTGGGCTGCCAGTTTCCATCCATAGCCGCACTGCCAGCGGCGCCATAACCTAGGTCTGGTCGCGGGCGCAGGCGCAGCACGGGTGGAAGACCGTAACGCATGAAAACCCAATTGGCCCACAATCGAGCGGTTCGGCCGTTTCCGATCGCGAACGGATGGATCCTGACCCACGCGGCGTGAGCCCAAGCGCTGACTTGGATCACGGCGGCAAGCCCATCCGCGTCCAGATCCGCAGTAGCAGGATAGCGGGCGTCGAGCGCCGCTGTGGCCCTTTGCAATTTCCGCTCGAAGACCGCGAGGTGCTGGGCGACGTCGCCGGGCGGTGTTCCCGGCTTGTTCGCAACTCCAACGCCGACCTTCTTGACTCCACGCTCGCCTCGGAACCGACCGAGGAATGATTTGTCCGGGACGTCCAATCCGGCCATTGTCTCCTTCTGCCACTTTCGAGCTGCCTCCACGGATGGTGGTTGCCGCCGAAAGGCGCTATCGCGAACGTGTCGGAGGACGCGGACGAGGTTGGAGCGTAGCTGGTGACTGTCTTCGTCCCAGTCAGCCACGAAGAAGCTCTTGAACGATCCTCTCAGCAGGGCCGGCTGTCGATGTCGTCACGTCCCCTTCCACCGGATCGTGCCTGCCCAAAGTGGCCTCTGCGTCGACGAACTGCGCGATGGCCCCTTCGAAATTCGGGTCCTGAGAACGCAGTGCCTTCACACGCTCGATCGCTCGCTCGAGTTCGGCCCCGACCTCCGCGGCTCGCTGATCGATGAATCGCGCGACCGCCTCATTGACCAACTGATTGACCGGTCTCTTGACCAGCCGACGGAGGCCATCAAGGCGGACCTTGAGCTTCGGATCCAATCGGATCGTGGTCGCAGTCGGTGCCTTGGGGATGCCCGGGCGGCTCGGATGTTTCGTCAAGGCCTCTCGTCTTCCAGTTGCCATGCTTAAAAGCGTAGCACGGGCAATGATGTCAAATCCGGATTTTGACGTCGCCGGGTATTTTGAGAATACCAGTACCCCGACCGGGGGTTGTTTTTCACCCAATTTTCCGGCGACCCCCGCCGAAGCCCCAGAGAAAATCATCGCGCCGGTCCGCAGCATGCTGGCAGGTAAATCGCTGGGGCCGCACACCCTGGCGCAACCAAACGGGACCATTGCCAACGACTGGTACGGCATCTGGATGTATCCGACCTATGGCGCAGCCGCGGTGTTGGTGCTGTTCCTGATCTTCTTCCGGGAACCGGCTAAGGCGTAGGGCTGACGGGGCGGACATGCGCAAGGCTTGCGTCGCGGCAGATCAGGTCACAGACTTACCCCGTGTCCCCCGAACCAAGTGCCGCGACCACGCCCGCCGAACGGTTTCGATTGGCGCTGGAACTGTTTGAGGTCGGCGAGGCGATGATGCGCCAAAAAATTGCGCGCCAGAGCCCCGAGCTGTCATCGGAACAGGTCGAAGATCGCTTGCTGCTGTGGCTGGCCGTCCGACCTGGGGCCGAAGGTGGCGACGCAGAGGGCCCGCCCACGACCTGGCACGGACGAAGGTGACCCGTCTTGAACGTGTCCTGCGCGACATCACCATCGCACTTTGCGAACGGGGCCGGAATTTCGCAGTTGTGGGTGGACTGGCCGTGTCGGCGCGTACGGAGCCTCGGTTCACTCGCGACGTTGACGTTGCAGTCGCGGTGACGGATGACGTCGATGCTGAAAATTTGGTGCATTCGCTCCTGTCGCAAGGCTACGTCGTCGTCGCTGCCATCGAACAGGAAGCCGTCCATCGCCTGGCGACCGTGCGTCTTGCGCCTCCTTTTGGCGGCGCGGGGGGCGTCGTAGCCGATCTGTTGGTCGCCTCGTCAGGGGTGGAACCAGAGGTGGCCGATGCGGCCGACATCCTGGAGATCCTTCCCAGTCTCGTGGTCCCGGTCGCAACGGTAGGGCATCTTTTGGCGCTCAAAACGCTGTCGCACGGTCCGCATCGGCCCAAGGATTTGATGGATATTCACGCGCTGGCAACTGTTGCGTCTCCGTCCGATTTCGAAGCAGCACGAACGGCTCTAAAGATTATCGAGGCCAGGGGGTTTCACCGGGGCAAACGTCTCCTGGATGAATTCGCGCGGCTTCTCCCGGACGGACCCGGAGCGGGATAGCCGGCTGTCGATGTCGTCACGTCCCCTTCCACCGGGTCGAGAGTGGCTTCTGCCTCGACGAAGTGCGCGATGGCACCTTCAAAATTCGGGTCCCGAGTCCCGCAGAGCCTTCACACTCTCGATCGCTCGCTCGAGTTCGGCCCCGACCTCCGGGGCTCGCCGGTCGATGAAACGCGCGACCGCCTCGTTGACCAACTGATTGACCGGTCCCTTGACCAGCCGGCGGAGTCCATCTAGGCGGACCTTGAGCTTCGGATTCAATCGGATCGTGGTCGCAGTCGGTGCCTTTTGAACGGCAGCTTACTGAAGTTGGAAACGAGCAGGAGGCGCTTGAACTCGTCCTCAAGTCATTCGCTTAAGTGGAGCACCGCCTCGACAGAGACTTCCCTGCCAACATACTCACGCAATGAAGCGCGGCTTTCCGTTTGTCATCACCTGAAACCCGTGGTTCGATTATTCGACGGTCATCCTTCCGCCGCCTGCCAAGCAGCATCAAGGCATCGTCAAACAATACTTCTGCGCCAACGACATCACGCCAACGGGAACGTGTTTGGCCCGGGAGGTCGTTATCGACGAACAGCGCACGTGGTTGGCATTTTTCCGGGTACGCAATCTTGCGGCCGATGATCTGGGTTTGTCAGCGTCGGATTCATTGACTGACAATAGCGGGCGACCTGTGCAATGGTGTGAAGGACTGATCTTCGCAGAATGGGGCAGCGAGGCTATTCCTGAAACAGTTCCATCGACAGTCTTCGATCGGCTTGCGGTCGAGCTCAAGGGACTTGCAGGGACCCTCGGATCGGAATTCTGGGGAGTCAAGAACTCTCCGGACCTCAAGCCGCTGGATGCGCGTGAATTCGATGTCGACATTTTACAGAAGGAATCGACCGCGCTGACGGTTCAGAAACTGCACCCCTTTCGCGTCAGATCACCACGGAGGGAGCCCGAAAGGACAAGCCCCCCAGCCGAAGCGTCGCACTTGATCGCAAAGAGTGCGACGCACAATCCAGTCGACCTGCGGTTACTACACAGCATCGTGCGAAAGGTCGCAGGGGACGTCATCGATGAATGGCTCGCGGGACAGTCTCTCGAAGAGAAGATTGACCTCGTCGTGAGCGACATTTTGAAGGTCAAACTCGTCAAATACCTCACAGAGGAACAGGTCAAGACCGCCCTTAACAGCCGCCTAGTGCACCGCGCTGGAAATAGAATCAATGCAAGAAGGATTGATCTCATGCAACATGAGTCACCCCATTTTGTTGAATCTGACCCCCAAAAAGCGAT
>JAYUUT010000296.1:0-15785 GCA_043754455.1 Myxococcales bacterium | reverse complement strand
ATTGAATGTTTGGGCCGAACCCATATCGATCGCGATGTACGACCCAACCGTGGACCCCGCCCGGACCAACCAAGGGGTGCCTGTGCTGTGGATGTTTTGCGTATCGATAAACCCTTGGCTTGCCGATGCGATCGCATTCTGTGGCGTGAACCCGGCGTTCGACGACGCCTTCCACAACTTTCTGTCGATAGGCGTGGGGTACAAGATGGGCGCACATCCCGTCGGACGGTCGGCCGCATCGCGTTCATAAATCTCGATTTCGCTGACAGCCGTCAGGACGGACGAGTTTTCCCCCGTTGCGGAATTCGTACCCAGGAGGAACCGAAGGTAACGGGCTCCAACGGCGGGAAGGACGCGGTCGTCCTCGAGGTTCGGGTTGAAGGCCCTTAGAATGTCGGTCCATGCGACAGCGTCGTTTGAGACCTGAATCTTGTATCTCTGAGGTGTGTTCGTCACGAAATGGATGACGGATCTATAGAGGGTTTTTTCAGAGCCCAGATCAACGGCAAGGATTCCGTCCTTGTTCGCATTTTCTCCACTGCTGGTCTTGATGTCGCCATCGAACGCAGCGCCGGGGTTCGGGTAGTTCGCGCTTTTTGTGGCATCACCTTTCCGTAAGGCCACGTTGATAGGCATGGGCACCTTGGGCGCAGGACACGGAGCTAAACTGGCGGCGGGATTTTGACCAAAGTTGATCGGGACAGGGATGCCCGCTTCGCGTGGTCCGTTGCCCGCGTCCGGCGCGGCACGTGGCCGATCCTCTTGCCGGCCGCCGTCACGGGGGGGCGGGGCTACCTAGGGCAACGGCGGCATCTGCAGGGGCGTCACCGGCTTGGCCGGATCCGTTATTTGCGGGGGAGCTACCGGGGTGGGGCCTTCCTTTGTGGCGTCGGATCCACCGCCATTCATCCCAGGCGACGCCGCGGGTGATTCGGATGTATTCGAGCCGCACGAAATCAGGCCGAATAGTATTCCTGCCATCACAAACTTGTTCATGGGTTGTCCTCGGCTCTAACCCTAATGACAACGGGTTTGATCACCCATATGTCGATGGTAATAGGGGGGTGCCGGGGAGGCCCGATCTGACCCAGGTATGCCATTAGACATAGAGACGTCGTCGGTCTTGCTGGCTACCGTAAAATCATGGTGCAACACAACGTTCGACGGAAACGCAGCCTTTCGCTGGTCATCGGCGTCGTGGGCGTGTTGGTTGGGGTTTTTGCCTCGACGAAGGCAATGGCACAGGCGCGGCAGGACAACCTGGCGTGGAAGAAAAAGGTGGTCGCTTCAACGGGGTCCAAAGATCTTTGGGGTTTGAACGATGGCAAGTACGGGACCAAGGCCGACATCGCGGGCAAGGGGTGGTTCACCATCGATCTAGGGTCGCCGCAGAAGGTAGGAAGGGTGTACTTCGCGTTCCGCGGTAGGCCATTTGGTAAAGGACGACTGTCATCTTCGGACGACGGTGTCACCTGGACCGAAGTGTGGAAGGGCTGCGGTTGGACCGAGGGCTGCTCAGTCACATTCTTCGGCGAAGAGTTGTTCATTCCCACGGTGACGGCCCAGTTCTTCAAGATGGAAACCGAACCCGCGCCCGAAGAGGTCGAGACATCTTATTACGAGTTCGAGATGTATGAACCGGACAGCTCGTCGAAGAACCTTGCCCTGGACAAGTACGCGGTCAGCCCCGCAAACAACTACCACCAAATCGCGTTGATGCCGAATCTGCGGGCTACCGACGGAAGTTTTTCAACCGGGATCTGGATGATGTTTGTGCCGCAGTGGATTGTTGTCGATCTTGGGGCGCCCACGCTGATCAACAGAATTCGCACGATCTCGACAATTCTTGGGCCCTCGCAGGATTTTTCGTACTTTGCGTCAGATGACAACAAGACGTGGAAAAAACTTTTCGACCACCAGCGTGGCGTCTCTAGCCAGGCCTTTACGTCGAACGTGTTCGAACGTGTCACGGCCCGGTACGTCAAGGGCGAGTTTCACGACAAGTCGTTTCAGGGCAACTCCGCGGACGTTAAAGAAATCCTGATTTATGGGCCCGGCACGAGCACTGTGGACCTTCCTACTCTGCCGATGAATCACGCCCCGGCCCCGGCCCCGGACGGATCTGTGAATCCGGCTTCGGCTGCCGATGCGTCTGTCCCCGGGATCTCGGGCCCAGACGCCGGCGCCAGCAAACCCCCTGGCCTGTCCGCTCAGGACGCCGGCGTGGCAGAAAATGTCGGCAGTCCGCGGATGGAGGTCACCCCCAATGCCATGGGCCCTTCTCCTTCAGGCGCTCCGGGGCCGGGTGCCGCGATGGCGCGGGGGCGCGGTGACCAGGGCGCGGGCCGCGAAATGCCGCCTTCGACGAATGTGGCCGCGACGAATGACAGCGCAAGTTCGGGATGTAGCGTGTCGGGGCTGGCCGGCTCGAAGCCCGCCCCGGTCGCTATGTTTCTGCTGCTTACGGGAATGTTGTTTTCGGGTTTCGGGCCACGAAACCGCCGCCGACTGGCGTTGGGTGCGAAAGGGCTACGTGGCTTGTCGCCATCGCTCTTCGTCGTGTCTGCCCTCGTGGCTGTCTGGGTCGCAGGAGGCTGCGACAATGGCGTGGCGAAAAAGGTACCTGACGCCAACGGGATAGGCGGGGCCGATCCGGCCACAGGTGGGGCACAGGCCCGTGACAGTGTGGCGGATCCGTCGGGCGGATTGGGGGGCAATGGCGGTCGCAGGGAAGCCGGCGGCTCCGCAGGAGGCACAACGGGCAACGGGGGCACAGGGGTCACGGGCAGTGGCGGTTCGATTGGGGCAGGCGGGGGCGGCCCTTCTTTGGGCACGGGTGGCACCCCGGCACGCGATGCTGGTTTGGACGTGAACCCTGGGTCGGGAAAGCCCCTGATGACAGACGCTTCCCGGGACAGCGGTGATGCCGCCTTTCGTGCCCCCCCGGTCGCTGTGGCTCCTGACAGCGTTTGCAAGGACAAGGCGACGTGTACCAAGGATTGTCAGCAATGTCTGGGCAACATGGGCTTCATTCCGTGCCGCTGTTTTGGGGCGACAGGCGGCGCCATCGGACATCAGTATTGCAACGCGGAGTTCCTCGTTCACATGGCTTGTAAACTGCCCGCACCCCCGGCAAAACGGGACGGATCAACAAACTAGGCGCCGTTGTCAAAAGGGCGCGCCCCACCCGCAGGGTGGCAGACCTGCGCGCGCGACCCCGGGGCGCGCTATCGTTTCAAACCATGCACGTGGCGACTCTTCGGTGTCTCGTGCTGTTCGCGATGGTCCTGGCGCAGGGACGTATGGCACAAGATGGCCAAACGGCTCGGCCGGGGCGAGAAGCGCAACTGCAAACGCGTGGCTCAGGTGGCCGCGGTCTTCACGATCGCCCCATTTATGCGAAAACCGGTGGAGCGCTGTTCTCACGCGACCAAGCCAGCTTTCCAGGGGACCAAGCGTTTCGCCCCCACACGGAGTTCTACACTACAGATGCCAGGGGATTGCTTCAGTCTTCGGCATCAGATTCGAATTGCTACACGACGTCGCAGATATTCCCGACAGGAAGCCCAGGTGGCCCATCATCGTGGGTGGGTTATCCAATTTTTTATCTAGGAGGCCCAGGTGGCAACAATCCCCCCTGTCTGTAAATGGGCATTCGCCCTTCTTATTTTGCCACTTTGGGTGGCGTGCGCTGAGAACAAGGCAGACCCGCTTCCCTCCGAAATCCAAAAGGGGGCCAGTGGCCCGAATAGGGACGGCGGGCAAGTGACATCCGCCTGCAAGCAGTCGTGCTTCGCTGGTTGGTTTTGCGACCGCGGGAAATGCGCCGAAATTAGCCACGACTTTGCTATGAGTCCTTACGGTGTGGAATGCCAGCCTCCTCTGCACCTTCCGCCGGACGATTTTGGCGGAGGCAGGGTCATAGACAGCTGCCGGGGTATTTACCTCTGTGTTGAAGGCCGCTGCAGTTCCTGCGATAGTGATTCGGAATGCACGCGTTCAGCAGTTTGCACAGGGGTACAAGGACGCTTCGTGGGAAAACGATGCTTGCTGCCCTCGGATGCTAGTATTCCGCTAGCGCCACCTCCGTAGAAGGGCAGATAGCTTTTTTAAGAGGGGTTTTATTATCGGTCATAGGTGCCACGCCGTCCCACTCCCGCTGGATGAAATTGGCGACATGGAACTTCCGGTCCAGGCCAAACTGCTGCGGATGAGCCAGGACGGTGAATTTTATCCGGTTGGCGAAGAAACCCCGCAAAAGGTCGACGTTCGCAGCCTGGCGCCACCAATCGAAAATTGGAGTCCGAGGTCGCGGCGGGAAATTTCCGCTCCGATCTGTTTTGGCGACTGAACGGGATCCCGGTGGAACTGCCATCGCTCCGCGAATGTTGCAACGCGGAGTTCCTCGTTCACATGGCTTGTGCGCCGCCCGCGCCGCCGGCAAAACGGGGCGGATCAACAAACTAGGCGCCGTTGTCAAAAGGGCGCGCCGGCGCCCATCGCGGGAAAAGGTCATACGGCGCGCGACCCCGGGCGCGCTATCATTTAAGACCATGCACGTTGCGACTCTTCGGTGTCTCGTGCTGTTCGCGATGGTGTTGGCGCAGGGGCGTGCGGCCCATGCGGCAGACGCAGGGCAGACCCCTTCGTTGCCGTCTCTGAACAACTACGCCGCACGTTATTTTCGCGACGCTTACGGGCTAGGCGACAGTTCGGTCCGGGCCATCGCCCAGGGGCGGGACGGCTATTTGTGGATTGGAACGGATGCCGGGCTGGCGCGGTTTGACGGGGCTCGGTTCACAGTCTTTGATGCCAGCAAAAGCCCTATCTTGCACCGTCACCGTGTGCGGGCTTTGGTGGCCGATGGCGATGGCGGTATCTGGATGGGGATGCCCGAAGGAGAAGGTCTGATCCGACACACAGGTGGCGCCTTCGAATCATGGCGCGATCGGATTAAGTTCTTCCTCGGCGCATCTGTTCTGTCGCTTTTGCGAACACACGACGGTTCCTTGTGGATGGGGTCTTGGAAATCAATCATGCGGCTGCCCCAAGGAGCGGTTGGTTCCAGTGAGGTATTTTCGAACGAGAACGGTCTTCCTTTGGGCGATGTGTGGGCATTGGCCGAAGGGCAAGACGGCGAGGTCTGGGCAGGATCGGGCGGGACGGTGCTACAAATAAAAGGGTCAACGATTAAGCGCATTGCGCTGCCTTCGCTTCGCCGCCCGCTCGTTCGGGCGCTTGCGTTGCAGAATGAATCCGGGATTGCCTGGATCGGCACCGAAAGTGGATTGATACGACTTCAAGGACCTGAATCAGTGGTGCTGGGCGTTGCGGATGGACTGCCGTCGGACGAAATTCTTTCACTGCTTTTGGATTCAAAGGGCCAATTGTGGGTTGGGACGGCCGCCGGCCTTGCCCGCCTTGGAACAAAAGGGTTCGAAACGTCGAACGGTAAAAGAGAGCTTCCCAGCGATCCGGTGACGGCACTGTTTGAAGATGGGCAGAACGACATCTGGCTTGGGTTTCGTACCGGCGGGGTCACCCGTCTGACGGTGCCCCAGATTGGGCGCATCGGGAAGGAGGAAGGTCTGCTTTCGGATAGGCCCACGTCGTTGCTTATGGCCCGCAACGGCGATCTGTGGATTGGAAGCGCCGGTGACGGACTGATTCGGTGGCCAAAGTGGCGTCAGGCGACCCAAATATCCCTTCCGGTCGGCCCCGCCAAGCCGATGCCACCTATCGCCTCCGCCGATGCCTGTCCCCCCCACGTGACGAGCCTACTCGAAGACAACGAGGGGAGGTTGTGGGTGGGAGGGCAGGGCAGTGCTGAGGCGAATCTGTGCATGCGCCCGCGTGAAGATGCGCCGTTCCGTCCGATTCGGACCGCCGATGGCCTCCCGGACGGTACGCCCGTGCATGTCCTCTATCAATCGAGCGATGGCACGGTGTGGATCGGTGCGGAGAATCTGCACAGAGTCAAGGATCAGTCACTGGTCGTTGAACCTGTCCCCCGTGCGTTTCCAGGATGGGGCGGTGTTAAGGCGATGCATGAAGACGGTGCTCACCGCCTGTGGGTTGCCACGGGGTTTATCGTCTGGTACCGCGAGGGTGGGATATGGGCGAGCCTAGGCAATGGCCCACCCACGCTCGATCGTCCGCTCGAACACCCCGTGCGTGCGTTTGCCGACGGGGCCGATGGATCGCTTTGGATCGGCCATGGGCGTGGCCTCGCGCACATCGTGGGTGGCATCGCACAAACCTTTGGCGCGTCGATGGGCCTTCTTAGTGACCCGGTCACGGGATTGGTCAATCTGGGAAAAAACGGTCTCTGGCTGGCCACAGCCGGGGGGATTTTTCGTGTTGATGTTGCGGCGATTGGTGATGTGATAACCGGCCGGGCCACGGGGCTTTTGCCCCGGCGATTTGGCGTCGATGAGGGTATGCGAACCGCCCGTTGTGCCGCAGAAGGATCCCAGACGGTGATTCAGGATCCCGCAGGACGTCTGTGGTTTTCAACCGGAAGGGGCCTGGTCATTCTGGATCCCGGTCACCTGCGTCCTCCTTCTGCCGCCCCCAAGGCCCTTATCGAACGCGTGCTGGTCGATGGCGTCCCCGTTCCCGTCCCCTCCGCACAGAACACGACGGCGCCCCCCGTGTTTCAAATCCCAGCCGGAACGCGATCCGTCCGGATCGAATTTACCGCTGTTGCTTTCCGCGCCCCAGAAGGCCTGCGGTTTCATCATCGCCTGGATCCACTGGACCGCCGGTGGTCCCAGCCTGCTGAGGATCGCAGCGTGATCTTCGCCGACATACCCGCAGGGCGATACACGTTTTCAGTCGCTGCAACCGGAGTCGATGGCCAATTTGGCATCCCGACCAACCCCATCGGGCTGGTCGTTGATCCACACATGATAGAAACGTGGTGGTTTCGGTCCTTGGTGTTACTGGCAGTGGTGGCCGCCTTGATCGGGACTCATCGGCTGCGTACGTCTCAATTGCGCGCCCGCCATGCTGGCATCTTGGGGGAACGGATGCGCATCGCGCGTGAAATTCACGACACTTTGGCCCAAGGGTTCACCGGGATTTCCTTGCAGCTTGAAGCGGCCACGCGGCGCCTGAAGGTCCCCAGCACTGATCCGCGGGGTGGAACGGCCGTCATCCAGGAAAACTTGGACAAGGCCCGTCTGCTGGTTCGCATGAGTTTGGCTGATGCCCGAAGGGCGGTTATGGATCTGCGCGATCCGGCGTCCGATACCGACTTGGGCCAGGCCCTTCGCGAACACGCTGCGCGCCAAAACGGGACGCCCCCCCTTCACGTCTCGGTTTCGGGCCAAGTGCGGCGCCTGCCCCTTTTGCATGAACAGGCGCTGTTGCGGATTGCCCAAGAGGCCACCACAAATGCTGTGCGCTATGCCAAGGCGACGCGCATTGATATCGCCCTGACTTTCGGTTCGAATCTGGTGGAATTGCGCGTCAGTGACGACGGGGTCGGTTTCGTGCCCCATTCCCCGAATCCGGCGCAGGACGGTACAGATGAAGCGCCCAAAGGCTTCGGATTGATGGGCATGAATGAGCGGGCGCGCGATCTGAAGGGAACCGTTGAGATTCAAAGCCGCCCTGGGGAAGGGACACAAGTCGTGGCCCGGATTCCAGTTCAAACGGTGCAGGAACGTTGACACCGTGTCCTTCGGCGGCCCACAATTAGGCCGTGGCGTCAGACCAGCCCCTGACCGTTCCCGTGGCGCCGCCGATCCGGCTGCTGTTGATTGACGACCACCCCATTGTGAGGCACGGCGTCGAATCGCTCTTATCCACAGAGCCGGACATTAAAGTTGTGGCGACGGCGTCTTCGGGCGAGGAGGGGGTCACGCTGTACCGGCAGCATCTGCCTGACGTGGCTGTGGTCGATTTGGGGTTGCCGGGAATATCCGGCGTGGACACCATCAGGATTCTCCGCCGCGAATTCCCAGATGCCCGCTGCATTGTTTTGACCACCTACGAGGGCAATGAGGACATTCACCAGGCCATCAAGGCGGGAGCGAAGGCCTACCTGCTGAAGGACACGTTTTGCGACGACATCGTTGAGGCCGTACGGGCTGTTCACGCCGGAAAGTCACACATTCCCGAAGCCGTCGCGGGGCGTTTGGCGGAACGACCCGACAATGGCGTCCTGACGGCACGCGAGCTGGAAGTGTTAAGGCGGATGGCCCGGGGACAAAGCAACAAGGAGATTGGTGCGGCCTTAGGAATCGTTGAAGGGACCGTCAAGATCCACGTTGGCAAGATCCTAGAAAAAATGGGGGTCGACGATCGAACCGCCGCCGCGATGTCCGCGCTGAAGCGTGGCCTTATCCGTCTTTGACCTGATCGTCTTGGCCTGGTGAGCATACGTTGAATCGATCACGACCCCGTGATCGTTAGCACCTATTGAAGTCCCTTCGTCGCCCCGTCCCGCGACAAGGACACGCTGGCGCCCGTCAGCGCGTCGGCGGTCACTGCGACATCCAGTTCATTGCCCGATTGCGAACCGTGGCAGCCGCCACAGATTCCGTTGAACAACTTTCGGGGAATACCTGGTGTGATGACCTCCCCGGGGCCCACCTGGTGTTCTTCCCGCATGGTGAAAATAGCTTTGCCGTCACCGTTCTGTAATTCGAGGATCAATGGCTTGCGGGCGGGCAACGAGACTTTTAGGGACCCGTCGGTTTCTAAGGCCGCTGTGCCTAGCAGCTTCCGATCGGTGTAGACCTGTTCGCTGCCTTTGATCTTTGCCGGGTCGGCAGTGCCGGGGGTGGGGGGCAAAGATTCGTAAACAGCCAGGCGCCGGGCGGTGTCGAAGGTGGCTAGGTTGCGACCCCGGCGCAGGTTGGCGTCCAGCAGGGTCGCCAACATGGGCAGGTCGGGGAAATGTACAATGGCGCGATCGCTGGTCGATTCGCCAGGTTTTGGCCCGTGCCCCCCGAATACCAGTTGGGGGTGGTTGAAAAACAGGCGTTGCGACGGGCGTTTGTAGCCAACGGAGGCCTCGACCAGCGATTGCGCGCCACCTGCCAACATCATGCGTGGGGCAGGCCCGGGATGGTCGGGGCTGCCGGCGACCACCGCAACCAGATCGTAGCGGGGCACATCGCGCGTGGGTTCGCTGACGTTGGCCGCGAACGACGCCAGAATTTCGCCGTTGGGCAAGGGATAGGGTGATCGATACACCCCACGGGTTCCGGACCGGCCGGTGGCGGCGGGATCAGGCAGATGAAGCGATCGGGGGAAGGTGGCTTCGGTTCGGCCTTCTTCGAACGGCCCCAAGGATCGATTGAACACGCCCAGCGCGCCCCCAGAACCCTTGTGGCCCGGGTCAGACAGAATCAGCACGAAATTGCGATCCAAGACTTCCCTGATCTCGGTCGCTTGTCGATATCCCACCGACGGTCGCTTCTTGCCGAAGGTATCATCCGATTCCGCCCGCTGGGCCAATAAAGGGTGGTAGTCGGTCAAATCCCAGTTCATACGGCGGCCGGACAATTGGTAGAACTCGGCTGAGGATTTTTCGGCGGTGAAACTAAGCTGTCCGTTCTGCATGAAGGCTGGGGACAGTTCAGAATTGTTCAAGTAGGTCATCCGTTCGGTGGCGGCGAAATCCAGGGCGGGACCGACCCGATACAGATCCGCATTGGGCAACTGCCGTTTCAAGGTCAGGGTGCCCGCGCGGGTGGACGCAAAAACGACCGATCCATCCGGCGCGAACACAGGATCGAAATTGTGGACCCTGACACCGTTTTCGCGCCGGCCGTTGTCATCAGTCAACCGACGGCACGCGTTCTTTGCAGGTTCCAAAAGCCATAGGTCCAGGCCGCCCGCATCGCCCATTCGGGCCGCAAAAATTACCCGCAGGCCATCGGGGCTCCATTCGGGGCCGCGCAGATCAAGGTCCATGCGCCCGGACAGACCCATGCAGGGCCCCAGGGCGTTGCGGACGTTCTCGATTTTCTCGACGCGTCCGTCGTCTGCCAGCAGACCGTCGCCCAGGCGCAGTTCGGCGCCGCCACGAAAGGTGTCGAATTCCACCGCCGCGTCGGGATCTGGAGGCCGTGCAATGAAAGCAATGGGAACGCGGGTTCCTGATCCCAGTGGCGACACATCCATCGCCCGGTCTTTGCGTTCCCGGCGGTGCCATTCTTTCAGGATGCAAAACGCCGACGACATTTCCGGGGTTTTGTCATCAAAGACAGGGCAGGGCACGGTGCTGGGTGCCCCGGGGCCTTCCAGCAGGTTGCCTCCGCGGTGAAAGATGCCGCCGTTTTGCGGAAACAGGTTTTTCTTCACCAATCGTGATTGGCGCACGTCGGGTGTGTCCAGATTCATGAATTCGCCTAAGGCCGCATCGTAGTTGCGCCGCAGGGCCAAGTTGGCCAGGAATCCGACTGATCCAGGGCGCAATCGAAAATCGTTAAAACCGTTAGGGCTGTGGCAGGTTTCCAGGGCGCAGCCCCGTTTCAACATGACAGGCATAACGTGTTCGCCGAAAAATGTCTCGCCGGGGGTGCGGTTGGCCGCCACGGGGGGCACGGCCTGAACCTTGACGGCAAACGCCTTCAGTTTCTTCCAGGTCGCATCGTCTCGAGACGAAAAAAAAGTTCCGCCGGTATGTGACACGCCGCCGGCAAGAGGATTCAGGGGGCGCAGCAGAAGTTCGCTGCGCTCGGCATCTAGGGGGGCGTCAACAATCAACGACGACGCGCGCAGAAAATTGGAATCCTTTTCGTCGTCGCTGTCCCCGCAGGTCAAATACAGATCCGATTGTGGCGACCCATGACAGGTGGCGAAAGAACACGATGTCGTCAAAAGCGGCTGAATGTCGGCAGCAAAGGCGCGGTACGCGGCAGCCCCCCGATCAACGGATCCCGGTATGAAATCTTCGGACAGGGTCTTGTTGCAGCCGCCGGTGCCCATCCGTCCGGTTGCCGTTGGGGCGACGCCATCACGGTTGGCCCCGTTCGATATCCAGTTATTGAGTGCGGAAAACGCTTCGGAGCCCTTGGCCAGTGTGTTGCCACCGACGTGGTTGATCTCGGCGACGAGGAATTTTTCGCGGTAGGGGATCCCGGTCTTTTCAGAAACGGCCTTTAGCAGTAACAGCGGTTCTGGATACGCCCCGTATTTGCGCAAAACATCCCGACGGCGCTGCACGCCGGCGAACGAGGACAGATCCAGATTTCCCGCGGCGCTACTTGTCGCTACGTCGATCTTGTGGCAAGGGGACGTGTTGCCGACGCATGACCTATCGAATATCGGCTGGATGTGGCTGTCGTAAAAACGCCGTTCGATGGGTTTTTCGCGCTGACACGCACCCAGGACAACGACAATGATGAACGCGATTCGTCTCACGCTCATCATCATAAACCTGTGTGATGTGGTTGCGCGGGATTTAGCGTGACAGCCCGCCTAGGGCCGCACCCGCGATGGAACGAACCAGGGGATCCGTGTCGCGTGCGGCGGCCTGTTCCAGAGCGCCCGCCACCAGGCTGGCCGATGCGCCTATTTCGCCCAGGGCCCACGCGGCCCTTTTTCGCACCAAGGCGCTGGCGTCGCCCGTGACCATTTTGCCCAATTGCGTAACCACGGCGATGGCGGCAGTCCGGTCGGATGTGGCTGCGTCGCCGGTCAGGGCCCGGTGTCGCAGCGATCCCACGGTGTAGGCCGCCTCGGCGCGCACGGTTGCGTCCGTATCGATTAAGGCGGGCAGGGCGGCTTGTGACCCCGCCGTATCGGACAGCCCTTCGATGTTGCGCAGGCCTTCGACGGCGGCGGCGCGCACGGTGGCCTCGCGTGCTGACAAGGCCCGCCGCAGGGCAGGCAACGCTTCGGGTAGGCCGATGCGTCCCAGCGCGCGCGCCATCGCGGCCCGGGCGACCCCGTCGTACAGGTCATTGCCTAGGGCGGCCGACAGCGGCGCGACCGCCAGTTCCGAACGCAAGGCCCCCAATGTGTCCGCGGCAACGGCGGCGTCTTTGGAATCGAGGCGGGTCAACCGTTCGTAGGACAATATTGCCAGTTCGCTGCGCAGGCCTTGGCGCGACAGCCACCACACCGCGATGTCGCGCAACCGAGAATCGTCGCTGTCGACCAAAGGCATCACAATCTTCACACAGGCCGGGCAATACAGCCGTTCGGCGCGTTCCAGTTCGGAGGTTATGGCATCAACCGATCCTGATTCCACGGCCCGGGACACGGCGCCCAGACTAGATCCGCGACCCGCTTGGGCGGTGCCAATGCCCGCCAACAACGAAACCGAAACAGCCGCTATCAATTTGAATGTACGCATGGGGTGGCTCCTTGCAGTGACAGCGATCATTTAGGCACGTACATCATGTCGGGACCCAAAACACGGCGGTTTTCGCGGAAATGAAACTGTGCGCCCATATCGATGTTCAATATGATCCGGTAGTGTTCTTCGGCTGTCAGATCTTCAGCGCCAACATCCACGGGGTGCGACCCACCCATGAAGGCCCGTATTTTGGCATCCACCTGTGGAAACCTTTGAGGCGGGTTCAGACGCCGTACCAGTTCTGATTCCCGCGCATGCCCTGGCCTTATGTAGCCGGTGTTGTATTTGCCACCGGCCATGTCCGCCGGGGGACGGTTGCCCTTGATGTTGGTGATGGTAATTTGGTTTTCACCAAAACTCATGTCGATGCCAGCCAGCGACACATACGACGCGGGGTAATCGTACATGCGCCGTTCGCCGACCATGAATGCGACGTTCTTGGCGGTTAAATCAAAGACGAACGTTTGGGTTGTGCCCAGGGTTTTGTCAACGACGGTGTAGCTGGGGTTCACGATCTTCCCGTTCATGACCTTGTCAGGATTGCCGTCGTGACAGGCGGCGCATTTTTTGGTCAGGATGGGCGCAATGGCCAGATCCCATGGCACGCCGCGAATCTTGTCGTAGCTGAAATCCATCGACAAACGATCCTTGCGCGCAAGGCCGCGATCCAAATCGACGGCGCCCAGGGAAATGGCCTGGGTGCTTCCGGGGGGCAGGACGACCGCCTTGGCCCGATCTTCGTGGCAGCCGCCGCAAAACCTTTGTTCGCCCGCACGGCCCGACAACCAGATGTCTTCGGATGCGGCGGACATCCCAAATTTGTCGACCAACTGCATGTGGATGGGGACGTTCGGCGGGACCTTGGCGGCAAATGATCCGTCGGCCTGAAGGTCCACTTCGCCTAGGCGGGACTGGCCATCGAATTCCGTCAGGCCAAACATGTTGGGGAACCCTTCTTCAGACGAAAACCCTTCCAGCAAACGAACCTTGATGATGGATCCCGGTTCCAGGTTTTTGAACACGGTCGATTTGTAAACGTCAACGGCGCCCAGGGTGAACGAACGGTTGCCATCGGTGGCTGCGGCCTGGGGGGTAGCGGCTGCCACGGGTTCCAGGCGCGGTTTTACCGGGCGGGCCATCACGTCCCAGTAATCCGGAGAATCGTAAATGGGGAAACGTTTCCCCGGGCGGCCCGGTTCACCCGGAACGAACAGATACACCCCAAAATTCGCCCGGGTCTTGGCCTTTTCCAGAACTTCGGTTTCCACGGGGCCATCGGCCCAGGACACCAGCAGCTTCAGATCTTTGGGGTCGCCAATGGGTTCAGCGTCGTAGTACCTGCCGGCCCCATTGACTGATGGCACGCGATCCCCTGGAACTTCTGGGGTCAGATCGCGCACCTCGGCGGCTTTTTCGGTCTGGTTCAGATCAACCAGTAACAATTTGCCAGACTGCAATGTGCGGTCCCGGGATGTTCCGACGGTGACGATACGGAAACTGTCAGCACCCCCGGCGGTTTTCGCCGTGGCCACGTACCGGGCCTTTAGATAACTGTTGGTCAGGCCCTTGCCTTCGCCGCCGAAGGCCTCCCGCATCCGGGTCATGTCGCTGTTCATAAACCGCAGATGGCCGTCGTTGACCTCGCCCAAATGTCGCCATTCTGTATAAAGCACAGTGCCATCAGGCATGACCGCCGGCGCGACCCGGTGGGACACGTTGCGCGGCCCCAGATCTTCGCGACTGCCGTCGATATTGACAACGCCGACCTGCGCGGTGGTTTGACGTTCGTATTCGTCCTGGAATTGTTTGGCGTCGGCTTCGACCGATTTGGAGGTTGTGAACAGAATTTTCTGTCCGGGAATGAACACCGGATAGACGTAATCGTAGGGACCTTCGGTCAACTGGTGGGGCTGCGTCCCGTCAACGTTCATGGTGAATAGGTGGTAGTTCTTCGCGGATTTCAGCCGTGCTGAAAACACCAGGACACGGGCGTCGAAGGACAGATCCCAGGACATGAAATCCGCATCGGCAAACATGGGGTTGGCTGTCAGAACCGTTAATTGTCCGTTGGGTGCGGGGGGGGACAGTTTGACGATGCGACCGCCGGGCGAATACCCGGTGTAGTCGAATACGTTGCCCATCCCTTCGTTCCGCGCCACGCGCTGCAGGAAGATGATCGACTCCACGTCGGCAGGAACACCGGGCGAGGCGATCTTGTCAGTGGAGGTCGAACATCCCAGGGCCGCGACCAGCGGCACCGCCAAGGGAAGCAGCGCCCGGATACCCCAACGTTTCGATGGATTCACCATGCGTTCGCATACAGCAATCCATCGGCCACCTATCTCCGATGTGATTTCAAGGAGTTCGCAGCGTGTTAGACTGGAAGTTGCGCAACACCGGGGGCCGAAGTTGCGTCACTTCAGATGCGCGGATACGACGGGGACACCAGGTTTGGCGTGCGGGCGTATTTGCTGTCGCTGGCCCATAAGATCCCGCGCTGGGCTATGGTCAGGGCCTCGGGGGTATTGAACACGCTGGCGTTGTGACCCAGGGACGTATAGAAGACGCGGCCCTTGCCGTAGACCTTCTTCCAGATGACTGGCATCGTCGCGCCGTCAATCCAGGGCGAGGCATCGCCAGTGAAGGTGGTCGACGCCAGGACCTTGTTGTTGGGATCGACGTGCATGTAATACTGCTCGGTTCGGACCTTGAAATCGTTCAGTCCCACGGTGATGGGATCTTCGTGGTCGGTGATGTTTACCGTGTAGTCGATGACCCCGCCGGGATGCGCAACCCACTGACCCCCGACCATGAACTGGTATTCAGTTTCCTGGCGGAACGCATCGCCTAGGCCGCCGTGCCAACCGGACAGCCCGGCACCGTTGCTGATGGCGTTCAACAGACCCTTCTGTTGGTCCGGTTTGATGGTGCCCATGGTCCAGATCTGGGTGATGACGTCCACCGATTTCATCAGTGCCGCATCGGTGTAGGGGTCCAAATTATCCGACACCACGACATCCCACCCCAGCCCTTTCATCCAGGGAACGAAGATGTCCCGGCATTTGTCAGGTTCGTGTCCGGGCCACCCTCCATAGATGAACAGCGCCTTTTTCTTCCCCGGTCCTGCGGCCCCTGGTTTGGGTCGTACGGGCAGCGCCGTGATGGGTTTCGCGGGTTGCGCGGCCGCGGATTTTCCCAGCGTGTGCAAAACGCTGGCGGCGGCGCCCGTGCTTAAAAGGTCACGAACAAAACGGCGGCGGGTCGGGTGCTGGTTTGACATGGGCTCCTGCGAATCGGGTACGGGGCGCGCATCCTAACGCCAAGGGCAGCATCTAGAATTTTTTTTAAATTGCTGAGCTATCTCCGAGTTTGAGGGACACTCCGGGTTCATGAAATTCTCATCTTGCTTGACCATAGGCGCCGCTGCACTGCTTCTTTCGGCCTGTGCGGCCTCAACCCAGGG
>JAYUUT010000295.1:0-17663 GCA_043754455.1 Myxococcales bacterium | reverse complement strand
TGCTTTGGGATCAGGACGCCAACGGGGCCCCAGCAACGCCACAACCTTTTCTTCCGTGGGGCGGGCATGCGCAAGCAGGGGTTTCTTCGTCGTTTGGCGCACGAGCTGTTCGGCAAGATAGGATATCGTCGACGTTTTTCGTGTCTCAGGATCCATGGCGATGCCCACGTTCCCCCCGTTCTGCGCCGCTGGCGCAAACGCCCCCATGGCGACCATCGATGACCCTTGGGCCAGACGGGCGTTGAGACGGAGACGTTTTCCCAACTGGGGATCTGATGCCTCAATGACCGCGCCCGAAGCCTCGGCAGCCACCAGCGTCTGCACCGCTGCGGGATGCAAGCCCGCCTTGGCCTCCAACGCGCCAATCAAAAAATGGGCGGTAAAGACCAAATGCAAAAGCCCCGCCCCTTGGGCGACCGCAACCGCCTGCGCCCCCAAGGCGTGCACAACGTCCATGTCACTGCGTTTTCCTGCGGAACCAATGGCCAACACAAGGTGCCTAAAACGTCCTCCCGGTTCGTCAAGCCCTCCGGCCTCGGACGAAACCTCGGCCATCGCAGCGTCCATGGCCAGATCCGCTTCGACCGTCACCATCTTCTTGGCTAGGGCATCGGCCAGTGCATAAGTGTGTACCTTCGAATTCAACCCCCCCAAGGGATCTAGGTGCTTCCCGGCGATCATGCGGTACCTCGGCGTGGGGGCATCGGACGGCGCATGGTGCAGCAAATCTAGCCAAAATCTGCGCCGGTGAAAAGGCGTTGTCATTCAGGGGCGGAGCACCCCTTCCCGGGACGTTCGCGCTGGCTGTTCTTGGCTGGGTGACCTTCATCTGGGCCCTTCGGCGGGTTCATCGACACAGGACTTGGCAGATTCGCCCGGACGGGTGAAAGTAGCCGGGCATGAACAGGGCTTTCGCGTCGATTTTGGTTTTGGTCGGCCTGTGGCTGGCCGCTGGGCCTGCTGCGGCTGAAGAACGAATGGCTGTCCTGCCTGTGCAGGTTTCAGGCGGCGTGACGGCGTCCCGAACCGCCCTAGAGGCGGCGGTGGTGACGGGCGTCGAGGCCCTGGAATGGCCGTTGGTGCGGCCTTCCGAACGTGACAAATGTCTGCCTGCCGCCAACGTGACACTGCCTTGCACGACGCCTGCGTGCTGGGCGGCGCTAGGACGCGCGGTGGACGTGACGTATTTCGTCGCCATGGATTTGGAGAAAAAGGCGGGCAGTTTTGTGGCCCACGGGAAGGTTTACCGGGCGGACACCGGGCGCGCGCTGGGCACGCACGAGGAACGTTGCCTGGCTGCGGACTGCTCGATTGCGGAACTGGCCCGCAGCACCGCCCGTGAACTGGTCCGCCAAACACTTGGGCGCTACCGGGTGGTTGAAGCCGCGCCGCCCCCTGTGACCCCACCGCCCCCTGTGGTCGTCCCCGTGCCGCTGGCCGCCCCCGTTGCGCCTGTGGTCCCCGCCGGGCCCCCCCCTAAGCGAAGCGTGGCTTTGCCGGCGGCCATTGGGGCTGTGGGGATCGGGGCGATTGTCGGTGGAATCTATCTCATCAGCATTGACGGAAAATGTGCCGCAAGATTTTCCGACGGAACCGCCTGTAAGGACAGGTTGGCCGCCCTTTATTTCGGCCTTCCGACCCTGGCCTTGGGCGTGGCCGCCGTTACGGTCAGCACGGTTTGGTTGTGGCGTGATGCCCACACCGACACGGATGTGGCCCTATCGGTTTCGCCCGGGGGCGCGGCTTTGGTCGGCCGGTTTTAACGTACCTAGCAGCGGGCTCGCGAAATTAACAGACAATATAACGTCTAATGATGCTACATTGTATGCATAATAGACAATATGTTATCCATACAAGCTCCGGTCGAGATCTGTCGCGAACTGGCGGCGCGGCTTAAGACGCGTCGGCTGCAGCTTGCGTGGTCGCGGGCTGAACTGGCGGTGCGTGCGGGGATCGCGCATTCGACCTTGAAGCTCTTTGAAACGACCGGTCAGATATCATTGGAACGTTTAGTCATGATCGCTGCCACGCTGGACGTGCTGGGTGGGTTCGATGATCTATTCAAGTTGCCTATGGCGTCGTCCTTGGAGGAGCTGGAGGCCCGGACTGTGACGCGAAAGCGGGGACGCAGGAGGATCCTTTGAGTCTTGACGTCGAGGTGCGCCTGGCGATGCCACCCCAGACGCGCGTCGTTGGTCGTTTGCTGGACATCGACCGACAGATCCATTTTCAGTACGCGCCCACCTTCCTTCAAACCGGCCTTGAACTATCGCCGTTCAAGTTACCGGCGCGACCGGGTGTTTTTAGCGACGGTGCGCCCGAACTCCAGGGCCTCCACGGGCTGTTTCACGATTCGTTGCCCGATGGCTGGGGGCTGCTGCTGATGCATCCGCGTATGCGCACACACGGCATCGATCCCGAAAGGATCTCGGTGCTCGCCCAGCTTCGGTATCTTGGCGATCGGGGGATGGGCGCGCTGACATATCACCCGGCGGAAGGGGGCCCTGCCACGGATGACAGCTTGCTTTCCTTGGACAAGCTGGAACGCGCGGCCGTAAAGGTGGACACGGGGTGGGTGGGTAAGGTTCTGCCACAGCTTGAACTTGCAGGCGGATCGCCCGGCGGTGCCCGGCCGAAGGTGGTCGTGGGCCTAGGTCCCGACGGCACAATGGTCGCGGGGGCCACCGAGATTCCGGCGGAATTTGACCACTGGCTGATAAAATTTGCAGCCCGTGAGGATCCGAAAGACGCTGGCGCGCTTGAGGAAGTTTACGCGAGGATGGCGCGCAAGGCGGGCATCGATATGCCTGAAACACAGCTTTTTGCACTGGATCGGGGGCGTCGCTGTTTTGGCGTGCGTCGCTTCGACCGGGTCGGAAATCGACGCCTGCATGTTCACACGGTAGGTGGCTTGTTGCATGCCAGCCACCGTCTGCCTTCACTTGATTACAAGACTATCTTGTTGGCAACGTTCGCACTGACGCGCGATCGGCGCCAAGTGTTGGAAGCCTTCCGTCGCGCAGCCTTCAACGTTCTGGCATGCAACCGTGACGATCACGCGCATAACTTCGCCTATCTGATGGACCCAGATGGGCAGTGGCGGATGTCGCCTGCCTATGACCTGACGCTGTCGTCAGGTCCCGGTGGGTATCATACGACGTCGATTATGGGCGAGGCCCTGCGCCCCGCACGCAACCACCTGCTTGCGCTGGCGAAAGTGGCGGCCTTGACGAACGAGGCGGCAGCCGAGGCTCTGGACGAGGTTGAGTCCGCTGTCGCGGCATTCGCTGACACTGCCAAGGCTGTGGGGGTTGCCGCGGCGACCGTTAAGGTTGTGAGCCGCCGCCTAGCCGAGGTCAGATGCGAGTGGCGCGGCTAGGTGATTTCGCGGCATTTAGATAGGTTCGCTGCCCATATCATCATCCGCTGCGTTTTTGAACTTCGTGTATTCATGGATGAAGACCACGGGGACGGCGCCGGTGGGGCCGTGACGGTGTTTGCCGACGATCAATTCGGCCTTGCCCCGGTCGGCGGATTCGGGGTTGAACATTTCTTCGCGGTGGATGAACACGATCATGTCGGCGTCCTGTTCGATGGCGCCTGATTCGCGTAGATCGGACAGTTGGGGACGTTTGTCTTCGCGTTTTTCCACACCCCGGTTCAACTGCGAAACCGCGATGATGGGCACTTTTAGATCTTTGGCCAGGGTTTTCAGCCCCCGTGAAATGTCGGCGATTTCGCGTTCGCGGGTTTCTTCTTTTTTTCCGCTGCTGCCGCGACACAACTGTAGGTAGTCGATGATGATCAGGCCCTGTTCAACTTTTGCGCCGGGTGTCCCATCGGGACCGGCCTTGAACAGCCGTGGATCGTGGCGAAACCGCCGCGCCTTGGCCCGAATGTCCATGATGGTGGGCGCGCCCGAATCGTCGATGGAAATGGGGGCCTTCGCCAACCGTGATCCCGCGGGATAGATGCGGTTTTTCCAGTCGCTGTATTCGATGTGCCCGCGTTTGATCTTCCCCGAATCGACCTCGGCCTCGCCCGCCAACATACGTTCCATCAATTCCATTTTGGACATTTCCAGGGAAAAAATCAGCACGGGGATGTTGTGCAACATCGCGCAGTTCATCGCGACATTGACGGCCCAACTGGTTTTCCCGCCGCCAGGGCGGGCGGCGACCACGATCAAGTTTTCCGGCTGCAGGCCCGACGTCATTTCATCGAATTTGGTGAATCCGGTGGGAATGCCAGTGATGGATCGACGTTCGCGCGCACGGGCTTCCACGCTTTCTAACAGGGGCGCGATCATTTCGCTGACGGGGGTGTACGTATCCTTGCGGGTCTGCTGAACGACCTTAAAAACGGCGGTTTCGGCTTCGTCGAGGAATTCTTCGTAGGTGCCAAATTCACCAAACGCGCGCGACTGAATTTCCGCGCAGGCGGCGATCAGGCGGCGCAACGTCGCCTTTTCTTTCACCAGGCGGATGTAGTGCCCGATGTTTTCTGCTGTTGGGACGCCGTTGGCCAGTTCGAACAGGTAGGCGCCGCCGCCTTCCAGGTGGGGCAGGGTGCCGCGCACCTTTAGTTCATCCTCAAGGGCGATGATGTCGATGGGCATCTGTCGCTTTTCCAGCGTCATGATGCCGTCGAAGATTTCCCGGTGTGCGGGCAGGAAAAAATCGTCAGCCGTCAGGCCCGTGACCAGTTCGTCAATGGCCGTGGGTTTGATAAGAACGCCGCCCAGCGCGGAACGTTCTGCGTCTAGATTTTGGGGGGGCGTGCGCCCGGACCCGCCGCCACCCGCATAAAAATCCGCCATGGGCCGGTGACTTTACCCAAAAGAAAAGGCCGCTGCCCCCCAAAGGGACAACGGCCTTTTTTCCTGCGGTGTTTGTGGGACCTTAGTCCTTCTTAACCACCCACACCTTGATCTTGGCGGTGACGCTTTTGCCAAGCTTCACAGGCACTTCGACCATTCCCAGCGTCTTGATCGGTTCT
This sequence comes from Myxococcales bacterium, assembly GCA_043754455.1. GTDB lineage: Bacteria > Myxococcota_A > Polyangia > Fen-1088 > Fen-1088 > JAYUUT01. The sequence continues at coordinate 12,665 of JAYUUT010000295.1, read as the reverse complement.
TCTAGAACCATCTTCTTGACGTCCAGGATGATGCCCTGGGCCTTGGCGGCCTCTGCGATGTCGCGGGTAGTGACGGAACCGAACAATTTGTCCGCGTCGCCCACAGGACGTGCCAGCGTGACCGACACCTGGCTTAGGCGGTCGGCTTCGGCCTGCAATTCCTTCCCTAACTTCGCGTTGCGCGAAGCTATGGAACGACGTTCGTGTTCAATGCGGGCCACGTCGGATTCGGTTGCCATGGCGGCCAGGTTACGCGGCAGCAGATAATTGCGACCGTAACCGTCCCGCACGGAAACCACCTCGCCGGCGGCGCCTAGTTTGTCGATGTCTTCGCGAAGAATAATGCGCATATGAACTGTCCTTAGATCCCGCTGACGGAATAGGGCATCAGCGCGATCATGCGGGCGCGTTTAACGCTGACCGCAATCGCACGTTGGTGTTTGGCGCAGTTGCCGGTCAGGCGACGTGGCACCAGCTTGCCCCGATCGGTGATGAAATATTTCAGCAGGCCCGGATCTTTGTAATCGATCTTGATGACCTCTTCGCCGCAGAACTTGCAGTTGCGGCGACGGCTGAAGGTTTTTTTCTTGGCTCCACCTTCGGCGTCATCCGCAGAAGGCTTGGGTTCTTTCATAGACATGTTGGGTTAGCTCCTTCGCGGCTGCGGATCGGTGGTGCCAAACACGGCTTCTTCGAAATCGAAGCCGGCTTCTTCGTATTCATCGCCCAGGCCGCGTACGCCAGCCTGACCGGTTGCCACAGTTTCTTCTTCAACGGCAGGAACGCCTGCGGTTGCGAACGATTCATCCGTGACTTCCGATGTGCGGGTCGCGGGATCGACGTTTTCGGCAACCTTCACGGTGTAGTAGCGAATGACGACGTCTGAATGGCTAAGGTGCCGTTCGACTTCGTCAGACACGCCCTGGGGCGACAGGTAGTGGAAGAACACGTAGACGCCGCGGCTTTGTTTGGCCAGCGTGTACGCCAGTTTGCGGCGGCCCCAGTTGGTGACCTTCAGCAAACGACCGCCACCGGCTTCGATAAGCCCGCGCACCTTGGTGTTCAGCGCGCTTAGAACTTCGTTCGCGACATCGGGACGCAAAATATAGATCGTCTCGTATTCGCGCATGGTCCCGGGAATGTCCCGGGATGACTTCACAATCTTTTCGGCCATGGAATGCTCCTTCTGGACGTGAGGCCCAGGGCGATGCCCTGGACAAGGAGAAACCGCTTTCGCGGATCTGTGTTTCGATACTTAGGCTAGGGGTTAGGGTTTTTCTTAGTGTTAAATCGGTTCATTGCGGCGCTGAGGCCGCCCTCGATGATCTGCTGGGAGGCCAGGGCCGCCTCAGAAACCACAGAAGGGACGTCCTTTTGCTCTACCTTTGAGAAGCGCGCAAGTACGTAATTCGCAGGATCCATCATAGGGGGGGGGCGATCGATGCCAATTCGCACCCGAAGGAAGTCTGCGCCAACGCAGGAAATCAAGGAACGGAGGCCATTGTGGCCCCCGTGGCCGCCGCCCGCGCCCAGTTTTAAACGTCCAAACGGCAGGTCAAGGTCATCGTGCGCCACAACAATTTGCGCGGTGGCAACCTTCCAAAACGCGGCCGCCTTGGCCACGGGTTGGCCGCTGGTGTTCATAAATTCCAGTGGTTTACACAGGATAACGCGATCCCCGCGAAGGCTGGCTTCGGCCACATCGGCGCCAAATTTGGCCTTCCAAGGGTCACCGGACAGGTGCCGGTGAATTTCGTCCAGCACCTGGAACCCGATGTTGTGGCGGGTGCCGTCGTAGTCCGGCCCGGGATTGCCTAGCCCCACCAACATCCACATCGTTACGCCCCGTCAGAAGCAACGGTCGGAAAAAAATAACGCCCGGAAGAAAATAACCCCCGGGCGTTTGCGACCGACATTCCGACTACTTCTTCTTGTCGCCATCCTTGGCGGCGGCTGGTGCCTTGGCATCGCCCTTCTTGGCGTCGCCTGCAGCACCCTTTTTGGCGTCGGCGCCAGCGGCGGCGGCCGGTGCAGCGGCAGCACCTTCGGCGGCTGCGCCCTCGGCGACCACAGCGGCTTCTTTTTCAGCCTTCGGCGCGACGACCGAGGCTACAGCGTCCTTGGCGGCGACCAGCGAACGCACACCTTCGGGCATCTTCAAGTCCGACACGTGCAGGGCGTCGCCGACCTTTAGGGCCGACACATCAATTTCGATCTTGGTCGGGATCGCGTTGGGTTTGGCGGCAACCAACAGCGTGTGGATAGACTGGTGCAATTGGCCCCCGTCGATCACGCCGACGGCCATGCCGGTCAGCAGAACTGGCACCACGACGCGCACGTCGTCTTCCATCGACACGCGCAGGAAATCGACATGCACCACCCGGCGGGACAGCGAGTTGTATTGCACGTCGCGGATCATGGCCAGCACGTCCTGCACCTTGGCGCCGTCGGTGATGGTCAGGCTGAACACCGTGTTGCGACGGCGTTCTTTGTCCATTGACCGAACGATCGACAACGGATCAACCGTCAACGATACGGGTTCGGACTTGCGTCCATACAATACGGCGGGCACGCGGCCTGCGCGACGGGAAGTCCGGGAGCTGCCCTTGCCGGAGGTGGAGCGGATCTCAACGCTGACTTTGGCAAAATCCATGGTGCGACGTCCTTGTGGCTTTCTAGCGGTTTGTTCTTCAGACGAAAAGTGAACTTATGGAATCCCCAACGTGGATACGTTTGACGGCCTCGCCCAAAAGGCGGGCGACCGACAAAACCTTCACCTTCGGGCAATCCCGGACGGCGGGGCGGGGCGCAATGGTGTCTGTGACTATCACTTCGGTCAAGGGGGACGCCAATATCCTTTCAATGGCGGGCCCTGACAACACCCCGTGGCTAGCGCAGGCTGACACGCTGCGCGCCCCATGATCCATAACGGCGCGCGCTGCGGCGGTCAGGGTCCCGGCGGTGTCGATCATATCGTCCACAATCAGGCAGTCACGCCCGGTCACGTCGCCAATGATGTTCACGACTTCGGCGACATTAGGGGCCGGGCGGCGTTTGTCGATAATGGCCAGGCCGGCGCCTAGGCGTTTGGAAAACGCGCGGGTCCGTTCCACGCCACCCGCATCCGGTGATACGACCACCGATTCGGGCGAAAAACGCGTCTTCAAATAATCCAGCATGACCGGCATGCTGTACAGGTTGTCGACCGGAATGTTGAAAAAACCCTGGATCTGACCCGCATGAAGGTCCAAGGCGACCACGCGATCGACGCCTGCGGCCGTAAGAAGATCGGCCACAAGGCGCGCCGAAATGGGCGTGCGGGGTTTGGTCTTGCGATCCTGGCGGGCGTAACCGAAATAGGGGATGACGGCGGTGATGGACGCTGCGGACGACCGTTTCAGGGCGTCGATCATCACCAGCAGTTCCATCAGGTTGTCATTGACGGGGGCCGACGTCGGCTGGATGACGTAACAGTTGGTTCCGCGTACGTTCTGCTGGAACTCGACGTACACCTCGCCGTCGGAAAAACGCGTGACCTGGCATTTGCCCAATTCCGTTTCCAGGGTGTGGCAGATCGCCTCCGCAAGGGCGCGGTGAGCGTTTCCACTGAATATGGAGAAGGTTTTGAGCACGGAAGACCAGAAAAACGGCGGGCGACAGGCAGGCGAAGGCGCGGATACTGCCATCGGCACCGTTGCCTGTCAACGGGTGCGAATGTTGTCGGGCATCGGACAGATAGATTAGTGATTCTGGGGGGTTGGCGGGTGGCTTCGGTGCGCTACGTCGGCCCTGCCGGAAAAATGACCATAGATGCACTCATGCTCGCGTCATCCGTCCCTTCCTAGTTTCCGAATTCGCTCGGTGAGAAGGTGGACGTCCGTCGATAGATTTCGCTTCGTTGTGCCACCCGCCTTCGCCGATTTCTTGAGGGAGACGGCGCGCTGAAGGGCTGCTTCGTAGCCCGGTTTCAGAACGGGGAACGGAAGCACCTTCTCGTAACGAGGCAAATGGCGTTTGAGTTTCTGCTGCACTTTCTTGCGATGGATGGCTTCTGATTGATCTTCAAAGTGCAAAAGCGCCCACAATTCGAAACATGGATCTGAGAGGGCGACCTGGATGCCCTCCTTCTTTGCAAGGGCGAGTGCTGATTCCAAATGGGGATGATCGTCTACATCCATCACGCACCAAATTTCTTCGAATCTTTCGTTGTCATCGTGAACCGCGGTCGCTCGGTTGTTGGCCGAATTGCGAAGTTTAATGGCACGTCCAACCAGCGTCCTGGGAACGCAACCCTCTCCGGCAACCTCAACGTGGACCGAATGATGTTTGAAATCGTGCTGAAAGTCTCTGAAGTAATCGTGTTCGGTCCTTTTTCCTTCGCACACGACAAGAATGCGTATCTTCGGTTCACGGGTCGGTGACCGACGCCGGAGATCGCTTTTCCTGTCCCGAAATTTAGAACCCAACCTAGTCCCCGTCGCGTTTTGACTGTTTTGGCCAGTCAAGGGTTTCTACAAAAGGAACGCCGCCGTAGCGACCTTGCAAATATCCGCGTTCGAGATTTTCCGCGGGCCGGGGTTTGTAGTCCGTGATGGGGTAAAGGCGCGTCGATCCGTTGGGATCCTTCTCCGTCAGCCACACCTGATCTCGACGTAACGGCGGGGGATCGGAAAGCATCGTGCCAAGGAGCGAAGGTTCATGGGTATTAAATAACAACTGCGCCCCATGCACGTTTCGTTTCGGATCCTGAAACAGACGAACAACGGCCAGGGCCAGCATCGGGTGAAGCGCGTTTAACTCGTCAATGGTGACGAGACCACCGCGTTCCAGAACCTGGAACAGGGCAGGAAGTAGATTGAGAAGTCCTTTCGTCCCGGTCGATTCTTGTGCAAGTTCGAGCCAGGCCCCGTCCGTGTTGTCCCCAGCTTTGTGGGAGAACGAGAACCGTCTGTGAACCCGTGGTCCAAATTCTGAGCGACCTACCTGCGGAATAGGCCGCTCGTCAACGCTGAAGTCATAGATCCCCAAATCGGCAGAGGCCAGCAGGGAACGGATCTGTTCACGTCGACGAGAACTAGATTCGTTCTGAATATGGTCATCTGTTAATGGGGACCAAAAAGAATCGTGGAATGATGCCCCATATCTTGAACGTTCCGCAGTGGGCGGCCCTTCGCACCGAAGTCGCATAGAGAACCATTGAAATATGGGAGTCAGCTGAGCGTGATTGTTTTGGGCGGCGGCTGAGAGGAAGAGGCTATTCGTCCGCGTCAAGGTCTCAATGGCCTTTTTTTCACCCTCTATCGCTCGTCCAAATTGAAATTTTTGCCCATCTCGTGAGAACCACTCTTGTCTCCGTCCTTGCGGCCAGGCACAAAGCCATTCCTCAACGACCCGCATACTATCCACGGCAAAGCCGTATTCGTAACGAACTCCGCCCAGCATGATCTGAAAAACATATAGGGACGGCTTATTACGCTGGTTCTCAAACTCAAAAAATTGCCTCCTTGCGATGCCTTCGTCGGGATGCCATTGGCTTTGTGAGAACACTACTGCGTTGCGCGCAAATTCCAGCGCATTTAGGACGTTGCTTTTGCCCGAGGCGTTGGCACCGTAAATGGCCGCAACCGGAAGCAACGCGTCCTCGATCCCAGCTGGCCGCAAGAGCCACGCGTCATCTCCCCCGGACGAGACAAAAGAAAGCTCCTGCTGGTCGCGTAGGGAGCGATGATTTTGCGTCCGAAAGAGAACCAGCTGACCGTCCATCCCAACACAGTATGCTGTTTATTGTTGATATGTGAACGATTTGTTCGCAGAGGGACATTAAAACGTTAAATGATTGCGGTTACGACATCTACAGACGTCACGGCACGGTGGGTCATCGCCGCGTGGATCACTTGCGCGTGTGCAGCGTTCGGAAGGGTTTGCCCGCGCGGGCGGCCTCGGCCTTCCAGCCCTTGGGCACGATTTCGTGGGGAATCAAGCAGCCCGGGGACGATCCGATGAGGGTGCCGCGGCCCATGCGCACCAGGGCTTCGCGCAAAAGCGGCCAGTTTTCGGGATCGTGGTAACGAAGGAAGGCCTTGTGCAGGCGGCGGACCTTCAGGCCCTTGGGGATGTTGACCTTATTGGGGGCCTTGCGGTGTAGCGGGCGCAGGGGATCAAGGCCGGTGTGATACATCGCGGTTGCCGTGGCCAGGGGCGTGGGCATGAAGGCCTGGACTTGGTCGGCCTTGTAGCCGTTTTTTTTCAGCCATAGGGCCAGCGACAACATGTCTTCATCGGTGGTGCCGGGGTGCGCGGCAATGAAATAGGGGATGAGGTATTGTTTCTTTCCGGCCTTGCGCGAAAATTTGTCGAATAGCCGTTTGAAGGCGTCGAAGGTGCCGATGCCGGGTTTCAGCATCATGGATAGGGGGCCTGATTCTGTGTGTTCAGGCGCAATCTTCAGGTAGCCGCCGACGTGGTGGGTGGCCAATTCTTCGACGTATTCGGGGGAAGTGGCGGCCAGATCGTAGCGGACCCCGGAGGCGACAAAGATTTTTTTGATGCCGGGCACGGCGCGCGCGCGGCGGTACAGCGACACCAAAGGGGCATGGTCGGTGTTCAGGTTGGAACAGATGCCGGGGTACACGCACGAGGGCAGGCGGCAGGCGGCTTCGATGTCGGGGCTTTTGCAGGCCAGGCGGTACATGTTGGCGGTGGGGCCCCCGATGTCGGAAATCACGCCGGTGAATCCGGGCGTGCGATCGCGGATCTGCCTCAATTCGCGGATCACAGAATCGGCAGAACGATTCTGAATGATGCGGCCTTCGTGTTCGGTGATGGAACAGAAGCTGCAACCGCCAAAACAGCCGCGCATGATGGTGACGGATGTTTTGATCATATCGTAGGCGGGGATGGCGGCCTGTCCATAAGACGGATGGGGCCGGCGGGCGTAGGGCAATTCGTAAACGCCGTCCATTTCAGATGACGTCAACGGGATGGCTGGTGGGTTCAGCCACACGTCGCGCGCGGCATGGGCCTGAACCAGGGCACGTGCGTTGCCGGGGTTGGCTTCTAGGTGTAATAGCCGCGACGCATGCGCGTGCAGGACGGGGTCGGACAGCACCTGTTCGTACGATGGAAGGCGCACGACGCTGTGTTCGCGATCGGCGCGGGGGCGTTTTCGCAGCGGAATGAGCGTGGGGGGCGCGGCCCCGGTGGCGCACGCGGCGTCGGCGGGGGGATTGGTGGTGCTGTCTACGTAGGGATTTGGCGTAGGGGTTATGGGGCCGGGCGCGTCGACATCGGTGGAATCAATTTCACTGAAGCCGGGCGGGGGTGGTCCGTGGGGGCGTGCGAAGGCAGTGCCGCGAATGTCGGTCAGATCGCGCGGATGGGCGCCGTTTGCCAGGTGGTGAACGATTTCGACGATCTGTCGTTCCCCATTTCCAAACACCAACAGGTCGGCCTTGGCGTCCAGCAGGATGGAACGACGAACCGTTTCGGACCAATAATCGAAATGGGCGATGCGGCGCAGGCTGGCCTCGATGCCGCCGATGATGACGGGCACATCACGGAAGGCTTCGCGACAACGTTGGGAATAAACCAAGGCGCAGCGATCGGGACGCAGGCCCGCCTGGCCCCCGGGGGAATAGGCGTCGTCGCTGCGAATGCGGCGGTCGGCGGTGTACCGGTTGACCATCGAATCCATGTTGCCGGCTGTGACACCGAACATCAGCCGCGGGCGACCTAGGGCACGAAACGCATCGGCAGATCGCCAGTCGGGTTGCGCGATGATGCCGACGCGGAAGCCTTGCGATTCCAACAGCCGGCCAACCAGGGCCGCACCAAAACTGGGGTGATCGACATACGCGTCGCCGCTGACAATGATGACATCGCAGGCGTCCCATCCCAGATCCTTCATTTCGGCGGATGTGGTCGGCAGGAAGGGGGCGGGGGTGACGGTCGTCTTTCGTGCAAACAGGGTCGCGGTCACGCGGTCAGGCGAGACGATCTGGAAGCCAGAACGGGTGGTGGGCGCGGCTATAGACACGGCGACCTTCTGGGATAGCAGCTACTGTGACGTGCTGCCGGTTTCGCGAATCGAATAGACCACGCGCGTGCGTGACACGCGGTCGTGCAAAGCCTGGCGGTTGTCGTCAAAAAACGCCGCAAGAAAGCCCGCAAGCCAAGGGATGGCCAGGACAAGGTTAGGAATCAGCAAGGTTTTCAGGACCGCGTCGGTGCCGGCGTCGAAAACCGTAATTTCGTTCATACCGACCAAATTGGTCAGGCGGTCTTTGACGGCCGCCATGTCGGTTGCCTGGGACGCGGCGCCGATCTGAAAGCTTATCATCACAAGCGCCGTCAGGGGCCCCCAGAACTCGACCAAGAAACGTAGCACCAGGCCCAAGGTGGTGACGGCGCGTGTGGTGCCCTGCAACCGAAGACCAATCAGCCGTTTGCCCAGGGTCCTTCCGAACAATCGGTGCGCGACGACGTAATAGACGCCAAACATGATGAAGCCCACCTGGCTGGCCAAGGCATGGGGCAGACCAAACGCCGTGGTCAGGGCGGGAACCAGCGCCCCGTACAAAGCCAGATCGAGCGCCAGCGCCATGCCCCGCGCGACCACGCCGCCGGCCGCGATGTGTTTGGGACGAAGGCCTTCGAGGCGCGCGAGCAATTCTTCGTAGGTCCACGGACGTTTCGTGGGATCCGGATCCATCATTTCGCGCACAAGCTGGCGCAGTTTCCACGGCGCCTGCCGTTCGGGGATGTGCGGGCGTGGGGCCAGTTGATGCAGTTTCGAAATCTCGCGCAGGCTTTCGGCCTTAAAGGGCGGCTCCCCGGTTAGGATTTCGTGAAACGTGACGCCCAGCGAATAGATATCGCTGCGGTGATCGGGGGGCAGCCCCCGCATGTGTTCAGGGGACGCGTAATAGGGCGAGCCAACAAAACGCTCTTCTCGAAATCCGGGAGGCGCGGCCAATCCGAAATCCGCGACCTTGACGTGGCGTTGTCCTGGCGAACCCCCGTCCGATACGATCAGATTTGATGGTTTGATATCGCGATGGACGATGCCCCGGTTGTTGGCTTCGGCCAGGGCGCGGGTGGTTTGGATGATGTAGTCCAGCGCATCACCCCAGGGCAGTGGCCCGTCGGATACCAACAAATCCGCTAGGGTTTTTCCGCGGACGTATTCCATCGCGAAATACGGCGCGCCTTCAAACATGCCAATGTAAAATACCCCGACCACGTTGGGGTGGGACAGACGGGCCTGCGCGCGGGCTTCGGTGACCAGGCGACCGACCAGATCTTCGTGGTGGGCCAGTTCGGGACGCAAAACCTTGATGGCCACGGGGCGTTCCAGTGACAGATCGTTCGCCAGATACACCGATCCCATCCCGCCTTGCCCCAACAGCGCATGGATTTCAAAGTGATCAATGCGCCGCCCAATCAGCGGGTCCATTGTGATCGCGCCTGGCGGTGCAACGGGGCGTTCGGCCTCGTACGCGGTCGAAGCCATCGAGGCGGACAACGCCGATCGGCGGGCCCTTAGCGCAGACGTCGTTGCCTCGGGCGGTGCCATCGCCGGGGCATTGTATACTGAATGGGGTGGCGAGGATAGGTTTGGGCGCTTAGTTCCCCGGCTTCGCGGCGGCGGGTCGTTTGGCAATGCCCTGCCGGATGGCAAGCAATTTGGCTTTGATCGCCTTGCTGTTTTCCGAACCAATGCGCAAAAGAATTTTTTGGCCGGCTGACCGTGCTTCCAGGGTTGGATCTTCGAATTGATACAGACTTCCTGGCCCGACGGCCTTGTCAGCGCCTTGCACGGCGGGGCGTTTGACCCGGATGGGGCCGACGAGGTCGGGAGTGGCCAGCAGGTGGTCGATGACTTCGACGACCCGATCGTTGAACTGTTTGCCGGGGTAGCCCAGATCTTCGAAGGCTGTCTGAAATAGCGGGTAGACACGTCTGTAAAGCGCGATGGCCCGCTGCTCGTCGACGGCTTGCACAAAACGCAGAAAACCGGTGTAGCGTTCTGCGTTTTTCGCGCTGACGAAACTGGTGTCGCCGCGGACCTCCGCATCAAAAGCGCCCGCCGTGGCCTTCACCGGCCACACCTGTACCGACACCGATTCGCGCGGGAGGTTGTCGACTGTGGCCACCACACGACGGACAAAGCCGTCTACATTGAGAAACGACAAGACGCCCTTGCGCCCTAGTAAATCGAAAAGGGCGTTTTTGATGTAGTCGTCGGCCTCGTCGAGAGTTGGCAGCCCTCCGGGGGCAGTAGTTTTTTCGATGGGGTGCTGAATCGGGGGTGGTGCGGGAGGTGCCGGTGGGGCGGGCGGCGGCGTTGGGAAAACAATGACGGGTGCCGTGACGGGCGGGGACGGTGGGGGCTGACGCCGCGACCACCAGAAGACGCCGCCGCCGCCGATTACAACCAAGGCGATAATTGCGATGCGGGAACCTTGGGTCATGGTTTCGTAGCCTACCTAACGATCAACACGCCGTCCCGTATTCCGGGGAATGGACCAGATCGGTTATAGTGGGTCCATGCGCACGTTCCGGCGGGGATGTCTGGCGGTGGGGGTTCTGGGCGTAGGAGGCGTGCTGGTGCAGCAGGGCCTTGCGATTCGTAACCTGCGGCGGCAGAACACAGAGACCCAAGAGGCCATCGGTCGCCTAGAAATGCAGGGCGAAGATTTAAATCGCAGGCTAGCGGCGTTGCAAATGGCAGCGCTGGACCGTCCGGCCCTTCCATCAATGGCCAGGGAGGGCGACGTGCCACGTCTTCGCGTGCCGCCTCAGGCTGACAGCGCGGGGGCCCTGGGGCTGGTGGCGTCGACCGTCCTGACTGATGAGATCCAGAAACTTGTCGAAAAGAAGGTCGACGACAAACTGAAGGCGGCCCAGTCACAGAAGACGGCCACGGGGGATCGCAAGGTCGCCTTGGCGGATCTTGCAAAAGAGCTGGGGCTTGATCCGGGATCCGAAGAACGCATGTCCGAGATCGCGAATGGGGCCAAACAACAGATTTTGGAGGTCGCCAAACAACGAAGGCCAGACGGCACAAGCTTGGCCGACGACCTGATCGATTCTTTTATGAAGGGGGATGAAAAAAACACCCGTGCGGTTTTTGCCCGTCTGTTCACGGACAAAGTCCCCCGAAGCGATCTGACCTACGCGGCTGCTGTTGGCCGAATTCAAGACAAGGCCAATCAGGGATTTCAAGGCCAGCTTGCCCCCGACATCTATCGACGGTTTCGCCATATGGACATCAAGCCAGAAAACATCGAAACCGGTTTCGACCCGTGGGCCGAATACGCCCGGACGCGTTCAACAAAGTGACGACGTCAGGCCTGGCGAAACAGCACCTGAAACAGGGCCATGCCGCCCAACATGGCGACGACGAAGGTCAAGGTTGCAGGGGTGAAGGTTGCCAGCGACACGATGGCAGGTCCGGGACAATAGCCAGCGATGCCCCAGCCGATGCCGAAGGTTGCCGCGCCCGCGACCAATTTGATAGTGATGCGTGAGTCGGTCGGGGCGGTCGCCCCGCCTGCGTCGCCCGCTGCGCACGGCAATCCGGGCAAAAACATGCCCTGCCGTTTTGCCCACAGACTGACGGGCATATGCACCGCAATCGCGGCCCCCATCACGAACAGCAGACTGGGATCCCAGTGACCCAGCACATCCAGAAAACCCAACACCTTCTGGGGTTGGGTCATCCCCCCCACGCCCAACCCCACGGCGAATATAAGACCAGCTAGGAAGGCGACCAGGATTTTCATAATCCCGCCCCCGTTGTAAGTCGTATCAAGGTAACGGTGATCATCCCCACCGCCACGAAAATGACCGTCGCGGCAATCGACGGGACCGACAGGCGGCTTGTGCCACATACGCCGTGACCACTGGTGCATCCACCGCCCAGGCGGGTCCCAAACCCAACCAAGACACCTGCGAGGGCGAAAAGCGGCAGCGACTTTGTCGCCTGGGAAAAGCGTGCGGGGGCGACAAGGGTTAAGCCCACGCCTCCCGCCAACAGCCCGCCTAAAAAAGCCAAGCGCCACGCGTTTGAGGCAACGCCTTTTCGCAACAAAGCGGCCACGACACCGCTGATGCCGGCGGTTTCACGGTTCACAAGCAACAACACAGAGGCCGCTGCCCCTATCAAGGCCCCACCCAACAGGGGCTGGGAGAAGGTCAAAAAATTGGTTTCCATCGACGAAGGATATCAGCCCGCTGGTGTTGAAAAACTGTGATCGTAGTTAGGATCCTCAAGCGCAAGGGCGGCGGCGGTCACGCGCAGGGGGCGGGCTGTATCCAGCATGACGGCAACTTCGTCGGTGCTGCGAACGCCGATGCTGCCTTCGTAGGCGCCGGGGTGGGGGCCGTGGGGAATGCCTGCGGGGTGCAGTGATATGCTGCCGGGGCCCACGCCGCGTCGGGAGGTGAAGTTGCCGCGTGAATAGAAGATAAATTCGTCGCAGTCGACCGAGCTGTGCGGATAGGGGCAGGGGATGGCTGAAGGGTGAAAATCCAAAGGGCGGGGCACAAAGCTGCAGACAAGCGCGCCGCGCGCGGCGAAGGTCGTATGGGCGGTGGGGGGCAAATGAACGGCGCCGACCCGGGGTGCGAAGGCGAGGATGGGAAATGTCCACGGGTAAACG
>JAYUUT010000294.1:0-28766 GCA_043754455.1 Myxococcales bacterium | reverse complement strand
CGCCACACGCAATGCCCATTTTTCGCGCACATACATGGGCTACATGCTGCATCTCAAATTTCTTCCTGACCAGGCGCCGGTTCGTGCATCGGATACGGTCATCGGGCCTGAAGCGCCCCTTTCCGGCGACGACGGGCCACTTCCGGGGGACAAAGAGCCACCTTTTGAAGGGGCCCCTGCCGCAGGGGAGCCGGGGTCGGGGGCCAGATCGTCGGTGACACTGCCGACGCACGCCGCCGTCATCGAACACACTACAACACAGGGTATTCGGTGCATGGCTACTCCTGCCTAGCTAGACGGGATCTTGAATCGATCAGGATCTTCGTAGGGAAAGGACGGTGCCTCTAGGAGAACGGCACTTTTATTGCCCCGAGTGGGATCGCTCAGCCCACGAACGTCCGCCCATCCTCCGCCATCAGCCCCAACCGATCCGCCTCGTCACGCACCAGGTACAGCCGGACTTCTCCGTCAGGCGTCGCCCACCAAAACGCCACGGACCACGCCGTCTCAAGGACACGCGCCACCCGGACCTTCCGCCGTGCGATCGGCGAAGCCTCCGCACGCAGCTCGATCTTCATGGCCCCATCCGGCCCGCGTCCGGAAATTACCAAGCGGCAGGACTCGGGCGGATCGGCCGTCACAGTCTTACCCTCAACACCACGCAAACGGGCAAACCGCGCCCGCTGCCGCGCGCGCGCCTCCTCCTCGCGCCGCTCGCGCTCTTCTCGGGCCAGGCGATCTATTCGCATGCGTCCGTCCACTCCATCGACATGCACAATCGCGCCGCGCATGACCAGCCGCTGAACTGCCTCGATCAGATCGGCGCCATAGGAAAGCCGGCCTCGAAAGTCAATGGACGCGCGCCACGGAAACCTTGCATCGCCCCTCCTTCGCGCGAATACTTCAGCAGCCGCATGCTCCGCCCGCCGATTCCAGGCCGACGGCTCCCAGCGCCCGATCAGCCAGCGCTCGCCCCGGAGCGCACTGGCCACCTCGGCCTTCGCCTCCGCCAAGCCAGCGCGAAGGACGGCCAGTTGAGGGATTTTGCCGATCATCGCCCATCACTCCCCTTGGAGCATTCGCAACCGGCGTTGAGCGCGAGGCGCCCAAGAACCTGCCTGGCGATCGAGCCGCCCGGCATCAAGATGTTGCAGCACACTGACAGCAAATTCTCGCCAGCTACAACGACTACAGACGGCTTGCGGCAGATCTGGTTCGTTGGGGGCTGGTGTGTCCCTCGGGGTAGGCCAAGTGCCTGAAAACACTCGTGGCACCCGGCTTCACTCAACTCGATCGCTCTCGTTTCGGTTCGCGATCCCGGGGGCAGTATCCGGCGCCTCCACAATATAAGTATCCGCACAAAGGCGAAGCCTAGCCTGCTGTCACGACGTGGTGGCGGTGCCATAGACATGGGTTGTCAACGGCACCGCTCATGCCTCGTAGGGCTATCAGCAGCCCTTTTTCTTAGGATTGCTACAGCAGGCAAGGGCCTTTTTGGTCTCGGCAACCTTCTCCTTGGCAGCTTTGGACGCTTCTTTGGCCGCTTCCTTAAGAGGCTTGACGCATTCTGCCTTTTCCTTGCCCTTCTTGTCGGCGCAGCTAGTCAGGTCCGCCTTGACTTTGCCGGCCTTCACAGCGTCGTCAACCGCGGTCTTTTGGGCTGAACAGTCGGGCTTTGCAGCTGCGGCGGGTTTCTCAGCGGCGGCGGCGGGCTTTGCGTCTTCGGCCGAGGCGCGCCCGGCCAGAGACAAGGTCAGGGAAAGCAAAGACAGGGACAAAATACGTTTCATAGGTAGCTCCTTGTTGAGATCATCGAACCCAAGGGCGCATTGAACGTCGAATCACGCCCGATCGCAAGCGGCCAGACGCCGGGCCAGCGGGTAATCAGCGGGCGGCAAATCCAGCGTCGGTATCCGAACGGGGTCGACCCAATCAACCGCCGCAACCTGCCGCGCCCAGGGACGCCCCTGATTCACGACGCAGCGGTAGACCAACATATAGAGGTCAAAATCGTCGTAAGCGTGGAACAGCACTTCGTAAATCATGCCCACCTCGACCTGACACCCCAATTCCTCGTCGATCTCACGCCGAAGCGCCAGTTCCGGGGATTCTCCCGGTTCGACCTTACCTCCGGGGAACTCCCAGGTCAGCGGCAGGGTCTGGTCGGCGCGTCGCTGCGACATCAGAATCCGGCCATCCTCTTCGATCAGCGCCGCCACCACCAACAACCGCTTGCGGTCGGGGTTTGCCATGCCTTCCCCTTAACCCGCGTTTCGTTCCTGCGCCCCGACCTTGCGATCAATGATGTCCAGAATTTCTTCGAGCCCAAAAGGTTTGTTCACAGTCGCAACGGTGCCTTCGTCTAGGAAACGGCGCGCGTCGGGTGAAAAAGCCCCGCCGGTCATCACGATAAATCGTTTTTCCATACCTGGCCAGCGGGTGCGAACCGCGCGGATCACATCAGCGCCCGACATTTCCGGCATCTGCAGGTCGCACAACACAAGGTCGAAGGCCGGCCGTTCCGCCAAAATTCGCAGCGCCTCGTCCCCACCAAGGGCCACCTCAATGTCGTGAAAATCGATCAACATCCGGCGCAAGGCCTTCAGCAATAACGCTTCATCGTCGATGGCCAAGATGCGGCGGCGGCGGCGATCTCCCACAAAGGGTGGCATGGGGGTTGGGGTTGGGGTCAGCTCGACCGGCAGGGGCGTCAGATCTTCCGGGCTGACGATCCGTTCGCCTTCGACGCCAGGCAGCCGCACCCGGAACAAGGCGCCTTTGCCAATTTCAGTTTCAACTGAAATATCACCCCCCGCGGCTCGCACCATTTCACGCGAAATCGAAAGGCCCAGCCCGGTGCCCAATCCCGGTGGTTTCGTCGTGAAAAAGGAATCAAAGATGCGCGGCAAAATAGCGGGATCGATGCCGTGACCGTTGTCTTCGACTTCGACCACGACGTCGCCCGCTTCGTCGAAAGAGCGCAGCCGGATACGGTTTTTCTTGATTTCTGATTCGGGCAACGCATGCGCCGCATTTAGGATCAGATTCAAGAACACCTGGGTGAGGCGTGCGGTGTTCCCCGCCACCAGCCGACGCGCCCTGAGATCGCGCTCGACGACCGTCCGATAACGCAGTTCATTGCGTAACATCGTCAGAGCCGATTCGACCGCCGCGTTGACCGACGAGGCCGCCGTGCCTTGATCCTCGACGCGCGCGAATCCGTGCAGATCGCGCACAATGCGCTGAATCCGCGCCAGGCCGTCCTTCATTTCTTGCACAATGCTCATGGTTTCGAAGAGCAGTTCGCGCAGTCCCAGTTTTTTCGCCGCGTCGGGATCATTGCGCAGCTTGTCTTCCATCAACCGCACCAGGCTGGCCAGGGCTTCAGCGTTGGCCACGACATACGACGCGGGGTTATTGATCTCGTGCGCCACCCCTGCGGCCAACATTCCGATAGCGGCCAGTTTTTCTGACTGCAGATGACGAAGTTCACGTTCCGATGCCGACCGGCGCTGTTCATCGGCCAGCGCCTTGGATGTCAGCACAGCCCCCACCCGCGCCCCCAGTTCGGCGTCTGTCACCGGGTAGGACACGAAATCGGCGGCACCCAGGGCCAAGGCCCTGACCCGGGCTTGCGCATCCGCGGGGGCAGGCGCCAGAAATACGACCGGCGGGCGCGGGGCCGGGGCGGCGTCCAGCAGCCTACCGGCCATCACCAACCCTTCGACGGCCTCGGGTACTCGTCCTGGTATCGACACCGCGCCCGGGCCGACCACAATGACCGCCAGATCAACGTCGCGGCGGGCCAAAAACCCCCGTGCGGCGACCTCGTCCTCTGGTTGTAGAAGCTGGTGCCCTCCCATTGAAGACAGGGCCCGGGCCACCGAAGCCCGGCGCTCAGGAACAGAATCAACGAGGAGAATACGCGCCATGAAGCCAGTTCTCGGGAATCAGAAACCGAGGCTCTTTGAGCCCGGCCCGCGCTGATCTTCGGGCTTTCGTGGGGAAATTTCAAGAACCTTCGGGGGGCAGGGTTGCCGATTCTTGCTGGGAAACAACGACGGGACACCCGGATGGCCGCGTTAACCTCTTAAGCCAGATAACCACGGGACCGATACATAGGATGTGATTCCCGTCGTAGCCCCCCTACCGGCCGACATGACCGCGCCCCCGGTCCATGTTCTTTACGTCGATGACGAGCCGATGCTGTGTCGGGCCTTTGCGCGGATGTTTGGGGGCGACGCAGACGTACGGGTTTCCACGTTGACCTCCGCTGAAGATGCGGTGTCGATGCTGAAACGGGAATTCTTCGACGTCATCGTGTCAGATCTGCGCATGCCGGGAATGACCGGTATCGAACTTTTGAGCCAAGCGCGTGCGGCGCAGCCATCTATACGGCGGTTGCTGGTTAGCGGATATGCGGATCTGGATTCTGCCTTGTCGGCAATCAACGACATCGGGGTTGATCGGCTGGTGACCAAGCCATGGAATTCTCACGAACTGGTCGGTGCGGTAAAAGCGGCAGGAGAACACGCGCGCCTTCTGCGAGACAACGCACGCATGAACGACGAGGTCCGGCAGAAGGCCGATGAACTTCGCACCATCAACCAGGAACTGGATCGGCTGGTCGAGGAACGCACGGACGACCTTTTGAACGGCCTGGTATCAGCACTGGATCTGCGCGATTCTGAAACCCAGTGGCATTCGCGTCGCGTGGGCCGGTTCGCGCGCCGGTTGGCGGAAGAAATGGGCATTGCAGGGCGGGAACTGGATGACGTCGAACGGGGGGCGACACTGCATGATCTGGGAAAGATCGGCGTGCGCGACGCCGTGTTGTTGAAGCCCGGGCCCTTGGACGAGGCCGAATGGGTCGAAATGAAGCGTCATCCGATGTTGGGGTACGAGATCCTCAAGAACATCAGTTTTCTAGCCAATGCCCGCCTGATTCCGCTGCATCACCAGGAACGCTGGGATGGCCAGGGTTATCCGGGGGCGCTTGCTGGGGAACAGATTTGTTTGGGCGCGCGGGTGTTCGCCGTGGTCGACACCTACGACGCCATCACCAGCAACCGCCCCTATCGCAAGGCCCGTTCATACGAGGTCGCAAGGGACGAGATCATAAAATGGACCGGGCGGCAGTTCGATCCGCGCGTGGTCGAGGCCTGGCTGCGGCTGCCCGCATCGGTCTGGCAAGACATTCGCGCGGACATCGAACGGCTAGGCGGCACAGACTGACCGTCAGTTCAACGCGTGGGGCATTCCCAGCCGAAACGACGGGATCTCGGCGTCGAAGGTACTGCCGGCAGACGTGATCATCTGGTAGGTGCCCCGCATGGAGCCCGATGGCGTCGGCAGCACGCACCAGCTTGTGTATTCGAACGCTTCCCCCGGTCCCAACATGGGTTGTTTGCCCACGACGCCTTCGCCACGTACCTCTTCCACGCCACCGTCGCCATCAATGATGATCCAGTGACGGCTCATCAACTGGGCGGGTTCGACGCCCTGGTTGGCAATGGTTACGGTGTATGAAAATGCGAACCTTCGTAAGGTAGGGGCCGAACGGTCCGCCAAATAGGCCGTTTTGACGGTGACAAGGATGCCCTGACTGGACGCGCTCAGCATATGATCCCGTGAGGCTGCCAAATCCTGGCCAAGGGTGCAAACTAGCTGAACCCGGGCCCATTCCGGACCACGGAGGAATTTCATGGAACTTGCCGCCAAAACTTGTGTGCCCTGCGAGGGGGGCGTCCCCCGCCTAACTCCGGATCAGGTCAAGATCTTGCACCCGGGAGTGCCATCGTGGGCTGTTGACGACGACGGCGGAAAATTGCGGCGACGATTTGAATTCCCGGATTTCATTGGGGCTCTGGGGTTTGTCAACGCGATGGCCGCCCTAGCTGAACAAGAGCAGCACCACCCAGATTTCTGCGTCAAATACAGCCTGGTCGACGTGACGATCTACACGCACGCCATCGGGGGCCTGTCAGAAAACGACTTCATCCTGGCCGCCAAGATCGACCAGATTGATTCAGGGAAAATGCCCTAAGATTGCCGTATGCGGATTCTGGTCGGCACCAGCGGCTACAGCTACGCGCCGTGGAAGGGGACCTTTTACCCAGCGAAACTCCCCGCCTCCAAGATGCTGGCGCATTACGCGGGTCAGCTAGCCACGGTTGAGATCAACAACACGTTTTACCGGATGCCTAAGCCTTTACTCATAAGCAAATGGGCTGATGAAGTGCCGCCGGGTTTCCGGTTTGCAATCAAAAGCCCCCGGCGCATCACGCATGAAAAACGCCTGGTGGACACAGCCGAGCCGCTGCGTCAGTTTGTGGATGTAGTCGGCGTGCTGGGCGAACGGTTAGGTCCCCTGTTGTTTCAGCTGCCGCCGTTTCTGAAGAAAGATCTGCCCCGCCTTCAGGGGTTTCTCGCAGATCTACGCGCGACCAGCGTTCAGGTGCGCGCCGCCTTCGAATTCCGCCACCCGTCCTGGTTCGACGCGGAGGTTTACGACACCCTGCGTGGCGCAGGCGCCGCCTTGTGCATATCTGAATCCGAAGATCTGGCCACACCCTTGGAACCTACGGCGCCCTTTGGATATTTACGCTTGCGTCGGCAAGATTACGAAAACGACCAGATAACGTCTTGGGCGCATAAAATTAGGCGGCAGCCCTGGGACGAAGTGTACGTGTTCTTCAAACACGAGGACGAAGGCAAGGGTCCGCAGCTTGCCGCACGTCTTGTTGCGGATCTGGCGGCGTCGGGCCCTTAGGCGGCCTCGGGGAGCCGGCGCAGGTTTTTGGCTCTAGCCAACATCAGAGGTACAATTCAGGATTGTGCTGCGCGTAATTTTGGCGTTCGTCCTGGCCTTGGCGGCCCTTGTGCTGCCCGCTGGGGGCAGTTCCAGGATGTCAGCGCGGGGGCCACGCGCGGGTCGGAATGTCGCACCCTTGGCGCCTGCTGTGCCACGTGCCCCGGGACGTTTCGTGCCTCTCGTTCCCGAAGCGAGATACCCAACCCACCTGGTCTCCTCCCGAACTGACCCTTCCCGAACCGACGCTCCCCTAACCAACCCCGTGTCTGTGGCCCGGCCCAAACCATCGATCGTGCGCGAATTATTGCTTAGTTTCGACGACGGCCCTGATCTGTTGGGCACGCCGATGGTGCTCGAAGAATTGAACCGGCGGGGGCTCAAGGGGCTGTTTTTCGTTAATGGGAGCCATATGGTCGGCAACCGGCCGGAGGATCTGGCGCGTCGCGATCTGGTTCGCAAACTGGCCGCCCACGGGCACCTGGTGGCCAATCACACGCTGTCGCATAGGAACGTTTGTGCCGAACCCGAAGGGCTTGATCACGAAATCGACGGCAACGCCGAAATCATTACAGCAGCAACCGGCGTGCGCCCGTTGTTGTTTCGATCGCCCTACGGGGCCCGCTGCAAACGATTAGAGGAAGCCATGCGGATTCGGGGGCTGCTGCAGGTGGGATGGAATCTAGATCCGCAGGAATGGCGAGGTGACGGCGAGGACGCGGTGGTCGACTACATCAAACACATGCTGGGAAAATCCCGAGGCCGGTACATCTTATTGTTGCACGACACGCACGCCCAAGCCGTCCGGGCCCTTCCCCGCATCCTAGATTGGATTGTGCATGAAAATGATCGGGCGGTGCGCGCGGGCGAGCCACCCATCGTCCTTCGCGACTACACGGTCTATTTTCCCGAACGCCCCTTGCCTGCGTTCGCGTCCGAACCTTTGCTGGACGATCTGGGCGCGGCCTTCGGGATCGTACCGCGGTTGCTAGCCAGCCTTAGCGAACCTCGGAAAGGATCTTAAACCGTATGTTCTACGTGAGATCCGCAAATACAGGGGATCTAGCCGGGTTGGTCGATGTGGCACAGCATCTAGATTCCATCAATCTGCCCCATGATCGCGAAAAACTGGGACGTACGATCGACACGTCTTGCGCATCGTTTCGGGAACAGATCAAGCCTGCTGACCGCGAGTTCTTGTTTGTGATGATTGAACGTTCGGGCGAACGTGAACGGGTCGCAGGCTGTTCAATGATTTTTGCCCAGCATGGGTCCCGGCGATCGCCACATGTGTTTTTCGATGTGATCGACGAAGAACGCTACAGCGAAAGTTTGGACAGACATTTTCGCCATCAAGTTTTACGCATGGGCTACAATTATGCGGGGCTGACAGAAATTGGTGGTCTTGTCATGCAGCCCGCGCTGCGGCGGCACCCGGAACGGCTGGGGCGGATGCTGGTGATGGTTCGCTTCGCGTACATGGCGCTGCATCGTGACCTGTTTCGGGACGAGGTCCTGTCAGAGCTGATGCCCCCTTTGGGCGAAGATGGCACAAGCGCGCTGTGGGAAGCCCTGGGACGAAAGTTCACGGGGCTGTCGTACCAAGAGGCTGATCGTTTATCGCGTGAGAACAAGGAGTTCATTCGGACGTTGTTCCCGCAAGATCCCATCTACACGTGTTTGCTGCCCGGGCCCGCCCAGGCCCTGATAGGAAAAGTGGGCCCTCACACCCAGGGGGTCGAGAAAATGCTTCTTGAAATGGGGTTTCGATATTCAAACCGAATCGACCCGTTTGACGGGGGCCCCCATTTTTCAGCGCGCACGGATGACATCGTGGCGGTAAAAAATACACATCGGGCGCGGGTCGTCATCGGGGCCGTAACCGGGGCCAACCTGTCGTTGGTGTCTACGCTGTCCGCCAACCCCGCGGAATTTCGCGCCGTGCAAACGTCTGTACACCATAGCGACGGCATTGTGACCCTATCCACCGAGGCGGCAGGCGCCTTAGGGGTGTCAGCCGGGGCTGACGTGGGGGTGCTTCCCCTGTGAATCTTTGGTGTCAGAGGGCCTGATCGTCCGAAACCGGTTCTCCCGATGGCCGGTTCGTGGTACCGATTGTCTATGAGTTCAGCTAAGGCGGGTTCCAAGGACGCAGTCAAGATCACCTGCCTGCGGATTGAGAAGCTGCTGGGTAAGAGCCCCGCGTTTCGCAAGATCGAAGAAGGGCTATATGTGGTCAAACAAGGATCGACCCTGGTCATGGCCAGCGTGCACCCTTGGCAGCAGAACCACGCCATCGTGAGGCTGGTGGCGCAACTGGTAAAGGGCGTCACGATGGAGGTGCCGCTGGCTTTGGAACTTCTGGAATTGAACACGATTCTTCGGTTCGGCGCGTTTGCGTACATGCCCGTGGGGGATGTGGTGTTGTTTGTCCATACCTTGGTCGATCGCGAACTGACCAACGAGGAAGAATTCGTTCAGGCGGTGCGGGATTTCGCCCTCGTGGCAGACGAATATGACGATCGCATTGCAGCCCGATATGGCGGCCAAACCATGCGCGACCTCATGGAAGAAAATGTGGTCGAACATCTGCGAAAAACCCGCGAAAAACACCCTTTTTTGAAGTCCTAAGATCTGGGCGCTTGCCGCCGTCTGAGGGTCACAGGCGGCCTACATCTTTGCGCAGAACCCACCCCTGCAGCCCATTGGGCAGTTGGATGCGCACCCAGTCCCTGTCGGTCTCAAGCAGGCGCAGCTTTAGCCCCGCGTGCAATTCAAAACTGGTGTGGTGGTTCGCATCGGCGCCTTCTTTAACCTGAATCTTGTCGGGCAGAACGATGGCGAATGGGATGCGGTCCAAAAAGGCACGGCCCACCAACAACGCCCCGCCAAGCAAGGCCCCCACGCCCAAAATGGCCGCCGCCGCTGTAAACGTCGCCCGGGCGTCAGGCGACGCCCGGCGCCGCAAGAACAAGGCCGTAAAACAGCCCAGGTACAACGCCGAAAAAAGCCACGTCTGCCACGATGTCGGCAGGGCCGTCACCAGGTGGATCCAGGCGGGTTCGTGTTCAGCGCCTTCAATCCTGTCGTGAACGCGCCGCTGGGCCAATTTTCGCGCCTGCTCCAGGCTGAAACGCGCGTCGTCGGCCTCAGGATCTAGAGCCCGCGCCCGTTCAAACGACCAGATGGCCGATCCCAGGGCTTCGGCGCGAAAGTGGGCCACCCCGAGGTTGTAATACAGGTCCGGCGACACCACGCCTTGTCGATCGAGCTGGTCGTAGGCCGCGACGGCTGCACGATAGTCGCCCTTAAAATACGCTTCGTTCCCGCGCCGCCAGGCCTCGTCAATGACATCGGCATGGGCTGTGGACGCTGCCAGCAGCAGCCAGGTCGAAATCAACAACCGACACTTCAATTGGTAGCTCCTGCAGTCGCCTTCACGCGTTCCAGGCGGCCAAGGACATCCTCGGCCTGTTCCAGCGCGACACGGACGTCATCAGGGGTCACGCTGCCAGGCGCGAATCGACCGCGATCACTTTGTTCGAGCGTCGCGGTTATGGCCAATCCCAGATCAGGGTCCACACCCCGCATCGAAAGCGCGACACGAAGCTCTTCGCGCGAAAGCCCCGCCACCACCAACCCCAGCCGGGCGGACAAAAATTCACCAAAGACGCGTTCGATTTCAAGCCAACACGCCCCAATCCGTCCACCGTTTAGGTGGGCATGGGCCGCCCCCAAATGCTTCCTGACCGTCTTGCGCAATTTGCGACGACGCCCTCTTTCAGTTTCCCGACCCAGGCGTTCACGCACACGAATTAACAGAGCGCTAAGAAAAAATGCGGTTGGCGGGACGACCAAAAATCCCAAAAATCCCCGAGACTGATAAAAGGTCAATCCGAGATCCCGCCTCAATGTGGCGCTTATGCGCGGCGGGCGAATCTCGGCGGAAAGGACATTTTCGATGGGGGCCGCGTTCGGAGTTGTCGTCACCGACCCGACAGGTGCGGCGATCGCCCCTGCCAGAGGCGCGGCAGCACCTGACACCTGAAGCCGAATCGGAAGACTTCGTTCGGTTGTGTAGATCTTCTTCTCGGTATCAAAAAACGCCAGTTCGAACGCGGGAATCATCGTCGTGCCCGACCGTTCGGGCAGCAGCAGGTACTCGACGGTCTTGACTCCCAAGATCCCATCGGCGCGATCAATCTTCACGTCAACCTTCGGATCATAGGTCTTCCATCCGTCGGGAGTGGAGAGGGCCGGCGGAACCAACTTGCGCAAGTTTCCATGTCCGCGCACGGTCATGGTCAGCGTCACGGCCTCCCCGACCGCCACACGGTCGCGATCGACAGTTGCGTTGACTGTGAACCGTCCCACCGCCGCCGGATCAAAGCCAGAGGGCTTGTTGGCTTCGGGAAGGGGCACGGCTTCAATGATCAGCGGTTCGGCCTTCAAATGCTGCCGTCGCAACACACGACCAAAAAAGTCGACCTGATAAATCTCTGCTTCAAGCGGAGAGACCGTCAGTTTGCCTGCCTGCAAAGGGAACAGAGCCTTGCGTTGCAACTGCGCCACCAAATATTGCCGCCCGTTATAGTTTTGCGGCGTCAAAGAAAGACCCGGCTGCTGGTTTTGCAGCGGCAATTCCTCCGTCCAAAATCCGTCCATGCGCGCTTCGACCAGAGGGCGATAGTTGCTTTGCCGTTCGGTGAGAAACAACTGCCACTGCACTTCGATCGGCTCGCCAACGTAGACGCGTACGTGATCGGCAGCGGCACGCACAAAATTTTCCCCCTCTTTTTGCGCGGCTGCCGGCGCGGGGGGGTCTTCCTCGTCGGTCGTGGGATCGAGGCCAAAACCTTGCAACAAACGTCGGCGCGCCGCGGCCGCCGGGTTGCCCGTGGGCGCCCCAGTTTGGCCTAGGGCCGCCCCCACCGTCACCGCAACGACGTCGGATTTTAATTCCGTGCCACCGGCCTTAATGCGGGCGGGCCCCAGAGAGAAAGTGCCCGTACGGAGGGGCTGCAATTCGTAGCGCCAGGTGTAGATCGTCTGCCTCTGAATTCCCCCTCCCGTCATTTGGATCTGGGTGGACTGGCTGGGGTGCTCCCCGAGGACGCGAAAATTCTTCCACTCTGGCGGACGGTACCCATCCACGCGTTCGCCTTCGAAGGCCAAGGTCACCTCACAGATAAATGAATCGTCAATAGGAACCTGCTGGCGATCAACCCGCAGCGTGAACGACGCGGGCTGCGCTTCGGCGTTGGGGGACGCCATCAAAGCCGCGCACAAAACCAGCGAGCCGACGACCGTTTGACAACGCATGGTCTAGTAGTCCTTTTCGGGCGGACGACGGCGAACGGCACGGGCGCGCGCACGTTCTTTTTCAAGCGACTTCGGGCTCTGTTCTAGGCTGTCGAGAATCGCGTCGATTTCCTTCAGATCCGCCGCATGGGCCGCTTTGTCCTCGCCCTTCGTACCCTCGTCCTTTTGCGCGGGCTGCGGCTTGGGCGCAGAACCGGGCTTTTCTTCGTTCTTTTTTTCGTCCTTCGACGCACCCTCGTCGGGCTTTTTTTCGGGCGGCCTGGGGTCGTCCTTCTTCTCTTCAGGTTTCTCTTCGCCCTTGTCACCCTTCTTTTCTTTGTCCTTCTGGACTTTGTCCTTCTGATCCTTCTTATCTTTGTCTTTGTTCTTATCGTCCTTTTTCTTATCGTCGTCTTTTTTTTTGTTCTCTTCGTCGCGCTTCTTCACCAAAGCCAGTTCCAGGTTCCATTTTGCCCTGGCATCCCCAGGATCTAGAGCCAGGGTTCGTTTGTAGGCTTCGATGGCCTCGCCCCATTTGTTCTGGCGAAAATGACTGTTGCCCAAATTATAAAACGCCTGAGCCTTCAACCCCGGGGCCTTCGTCAAGGTTGCCCGTAGGAATGACTGTGCGGCTTCATCAAACCTAGACAGCGCGTATAGCGCCGTGCCTCGGTTGAAATGTACCCCTGGATCATGGGGCAACACGCCCAGCGCCCGATCATAGTTCGACAAGGCCTCCTCTGGTTTCCCTGCCTTTAGTTGGATGTTGCCCTGCTCGATGGCCCCATTCCTTTTTTGCAGCAGATCAACCCCCATCCAGAAAGGAAGAAAGGCCAGGGCGACCAAAATTCGCAGTTGGTTCATGCTGACACTTCCTCGACCAACCGGCGACGGCGGCGTCTGTCGCTGAGGCACGCCTCCAGGACCAACAACACGAACGCTGGCCCTAACAGGAACTCGTATACCTCGTCGTACTGTTTCACAAGGCGCGCCTCGTTCTCGGTCCGCTTCAAACTTCCTAAAGCCGCCTCGACCGCCTCGACGCCAAACCGTTTGCCATCCGCACGAAAATAGTCACCGCCGGTTTTTTCGGCCAACTGGGTCAGGAGGCCCTCGGCCAAACGGGACGTCACGTACTTGCCATCGCGATCTTTGATGTAACCGGTGATCTTGCCGTCGGCATCCACCTCGGGCAGCAGCTCGCCAGAACGCGACCCAACCCCCACACTAAAAATTTTCACCCCCAACTTCGCAGCCTCGTCAGCGACCTCTAGGGGTTCGCTTTCGGTGTCTTCCCCGTCAGTCAGCAGTAGGATGACCTGCGATCGAGATTGTCCACCGGTCTGACGCAATCTTGTTAACTGCTCAAGCGCCGCCCGCAAGGCCCGGCCTATTGCCGTGCCCCCGACGGGCATATCTTCGGGGCTAAGATCCCGCCAGAACAATTTGACGGCCGCATAGTCCGTTGTCGGCGGATAGGTCATCGTCTCTCCCGCGAACGCCACCAGACCAATTCTGTCGCCGGCAAGTTTGTCCATCAACCGTTCCAGTTCGCGTTTCGCGCGTTCCAGTCTCGACGGATAGATATCCCTCGCCAGCATGGATTTTGAAAAATCTAAGGCCACAACCAGATCCAACCCCCGTTGCTTCTCAAGCGTCGCACGTCCCCCTGCCTGCGGCCGCCCTAACGCTAAAGCAACCAGTGCCAACACAATCACAAACAGCCCCGCGCGCACGATCTTGCGCGGCATTGACACAGCCGCCGCAATTTGCGCGCCGATGGCGGTTCCTCCCAGCTTCGCCAACAGCCGCCGCCTGCGCATGAATCCCAGAACGTACGCCAGCACAGCGCCTGGAACCGCCAGCAGAAGCCACAGGTAGATGGGGTGGCCGAACCGCATTTTAGGGAAGCCTTCGCAGCCGGGTTAGCCGCAGCAAAAGTTCAATCAACAAGATCATGAACGCCGGCAATAAGAAGCGGGGAAACAATTCGGCATAAAGCACGCCTCGATCTTTAATTCGCGATTTCTCCAGTTCGCCCAAGATGTCCTGAAACCGCTGTGCCAGCGCCCGCGTGTCAGACGCCAAATACGGCAACCCACCCGTCATCGTGGCTATTTCCTCCAGAAGTTTCGGATTCACTGGGAACCGTGTTTTGGACGGATCCGATCCGGCGGGGCTGTCTGAACTGTCATTGGCACCCGCCAGAATCGTATAGACCTTGACCCCCAGCTTTTGGGCCATTGACGCCGCTTCATGTGGCGAAATGTTGCCGGCGTTGTTGTCGCCGTCGGTCAGCAGAATGACAACCCGAGATCGGGCTTCTGATTTTCGCAGCCGCGACAGCGCCACGCCCAATCCGTTGCCGATAGCGGTCCCCTTGCCGTCGATCATCCCCAATTGCAGCTCTTCGAGCATGCGCAAAAAGGCGCCATGATCCAGGGTGAGAGGAACATGGGTAAAGGCCTCGCGCCCAAACACCACCAAACCCATCCTGTCTGTCGGACGCCGCTGTACGAAATCACGAATCACGGCCTTGGCCGCTTCTAGCCGGTTGGGCAGCAGATCTTGTTCTTCCATGGATCCAGACAGGTCCAGAGAAATGACAATGTCGATGCCTTCCACGTCCAAATCAAATTCCGGGTGGGCGGTCTGGGGTCGGGCGAACGCCACCCCCAACAACATGACCGCTAACACCCGCAGCGCGATAGGTAGGTCGGCAAGCCGAGCGATGAAACCGCGGGGGCGGCGCCCCAGATCTGTGGCGCGCGCGTGCATCAGCACGGCCCGCCTGGCGGGGCCCCGGTGAATCGCCAACCCCAGTATCAGCGCCACCGCCACCGGCACAACAGCAAGAAACGTAGGATGTGCAAATCGCAGCCCCTCGAGGCTCTGGAGCGACCAGGCATATAAAGCGGCGGGCGGTAACAAGACAGCCAGCAGGACGGCCCACGGAATCGGCGCGCGCGGCGCTGGTCTTTCAGCCACCGGAACGTTCCTCGACCGGCGGCTCTATCGCAGACGCAACCGGGATCGAACGGGGACGGGTGGATTCAACGATGCGAAAGGCCGCCTCGAGCGCACCGCGCGCCTCCATCACGGTCGGAGAAATCTTGGCAAACTTCACAAGATCCGTCGACGACAGCCACCCATCAACTTCGACCAGCAACACTTCGCGCTTCAAATGCCGCCGCAATTCCGAAAGCAGTTCCTCGGTGGTCGACTCCAGGCCATCAAACCCGTACCGGCCGCCCAGGTAGGCGCGGATGGTTTCAGAGAGTTCAAAATAAAAAGACCGAAAGTCAGTGCCCTCGCCAAACCCGCCGGCCCCCAAGCGATCCAGCCTTAAGAGCGCAATTTCGTGCGCAGGCCGGGCGGGCAGTTCCGGGCGCAGATTCAGTCGGTTGCGCATCCGCCGTCTGATGACCAAGGCAAGGAACGCACCCAAGGCCGCAGCCCCCAAACCCGCTGTCACATACATGGGGATGCGGTTTTCTTCCATCACCACGACGGGCGCCGCGTTTTCCTTCAACTGGGGTTCGGGTTCGTTTGCAATGAGACTGCGAATCTTGACCGGCACGGGGGCCGTGCGAACCGTCCGCGGCGTCCCGCCCGCGCCTAGGTAGGTCACCGCGACCTCGGGGATCGTCAGATCGCCCGGTTCATACGCCGCAATTTTCAACGTGAAGGTACGGCTGACCCGCCCGTCGCCCAAATCTTTTTCCGCATCAGCCTTTTCGAGGATTGAAAACGGCGACAGATCCAGTTGTCCCGGCAGATTAACCGGGGTCGTGCGCGAAGATACCGTCGTCACGGTCAAAGTCAGCGCGTCCCCAACGCGGGCTTCGGATCGATCAACCCGCGCCCCAACGGTAGGCGCTTGGGGATCGTCTGCCAGCACCCCCGCGTCGGTCAATGCCGCATCCTCCGCGCGCGCGCCTCGAAGAACGAGGTCAACGCCCCCAAATAGGGCTTATCCGTCCGCAGCGACATCGCATCAAGAGACAGCCGTTTCCACAATTGCTCGCGGGCTTGTTTTTCGATCCGGGTTTGGTCGGCAAACGCGGCCCCTTCGGGTCCCGACGAATCAAACAGCACGATCTGCCCGGTTTCTGGATCCTCGAGTTCCAAGAGCCCTACATCTGGAAGTGATTCTTCCAACGGATCGACGATCGACACGGGAACGAGATCATGCCTACGGGACGTGATCCGCAGCGCCCGTTCATAACCCGATAGTGGCTCCAGAAAATCCGACAACAAAAACGCCACCGTCCGGCGGCGCGCCACCCGGCCCAAATATTCGACCCCCGCTGCAATGCGGGTGTGTGGCGACATCGGGCGATAGGACAGGATCTCGCTGATGACCCGCAAGACGTGTTTTTTCCCCTTCTTGGGCGGAACGAACCGTTCAACTTCGTCAGTGAAAATGATCAGGCCCACGCGATCGTTATTCTTGATAGCCGAAAACGCCAAGATCGCCGCCACTTCGGCCTGCAGCTCGCGTTTTTCCTGGTCACGCGATCCGAAACGACCCGACGCTGACATATCCACCAATAAGAAGACGGTCATTTCCCGCTCTTCGACGAACAATTTTATGTACGCCTCGTTCATCCGGGCGGACACATTCCAATCGATCTGCCGGATGTCATCGCCCGGCATATAGGCACGCACCTCGGAAAACGCGATGCCACTGCCCTTGAAAACGGAATGGTACTGACCCGCCATCCGATCCCGCACCAAGCGTTCGGTGACGATTTCGATCTTCCGGATCTTTTTCAGAAGGTCTTTGGACAGCATTTCAAGGCACTTCGATCTTCTCGAAGAGCTTCTTGACCACCTGTTCGCTTGTCATCTCTTCGGCCTCAGCTTCGTAGGTCAGGATCACCCGGTGGCGAAGGACATCCACACCAATGGCCTTGATGTCCTCGGGCGTGACGTAGCCCCTGCGCCGCAGAAACGCGTGGGCGCGTGCCGCCAAGTTCAAATAGATAGACGCCCGTGGGCTGGCCCCGAACTGAATAAAGTCCGCCAGCTCGGCCAACCCGTACGCCTTCGGATCACGGGTCGCGTGGACTAAATTGACGATGTAGTCCTTGATCTTGTCATCGATGTAGATTTGCCCAACCACCTTGCGGGCCTCGGCAATTTCTTCAGGCGACGCGACGGGTCCCGCCTGGGGCGCCGGTCCGGACGTCATGCGGTCCATGATCGTGCGTTCATCTTCCTTGGTCGGATACCCAACCTTCACCATCAACATGAATCTATCAAGCTGGGCTTCGGGCAAGGCGTAGGTGCCTTCTTGCTCAATCGGATTCTGGGTGGCCATGACCAAAAACGGATCGGGTAACTTGTGGGTCACATCGCCTATCGTCACTTGCCGTTCTTGCATTGCCTCTAGCAGTGCCGACTGCACCTTCGCGGGGGCCCGGTTGATTTCGTCCGCAAGCACCAAATTGGCGAAAATCGGCCCCTTTTTCGCGATGAACTCGCTTTTCGCCTGGTTGTAGATGACCGTGCCGACGATGTCTGCGGGCAGCAGATCCGGGGTGAACTGAACCCGGGCGAATTTCATCGCCAAAGAATCAGCCAGGGTCTTGATGGTGGTGGTCTTGGCCAACCCAGGGACACCTTCAAGCAAGACGTGCCCCCCGGTCAAAAGCCCCACCATGATGCGTTCGATCATGGTTTTCTGGCCGACGATGACCTTGCCCACCTCCGCGGTGATGCGCTCGACAAAGGCCGACTGTTGCTGAACCATCTCGTTGATGACGCGAACTTCCATGGTGCTTTCGTGGGGGGCGCAACCGCTGCGCAAAAACTCCCCTACAACTACCCGGAGCCGCGTCTTATTTCCACTATCCTCCCGCCATGGCCCCCCCTTCCCCGCCACCCCGCCGGATGGTTTACGTGGGGTGCACCAATGATCCCGGCGATTTGTGCTGGTTTGGCTGCGATCCGGAATCGGGCGCGTTGACGCCCATGGGACAGGTCGCGACCGGTCACAGCACGTCCTTTGGCGTCCTGGATCCACAGCGTCAGCGCCTTTTCATCACCCATAACCGGGCCGATCGCCTGGCTGGTTTCACCCTGGACGCGCTGACCGGGACCCCCCACCCCATCAACCAAATCCCCGTGCGCGGTCGTCCAGGTGAACCTTCAGCAGGCCCGTCATACGTGCATTTGGACCCGACCGGGCGGTTCCTCCTGTCGGCCAATTACCGTGGTCATAACGTGCAGGTCCATGCCGTCGGACCGCAGGGCGAACTGGGGGCGACCCTTAGCGACCACAGCGCAGGAACCCATGCCCATTGCATCCGCCTTGATCCCTCCGGGAGGTTTGCTTTCACCCCGTACCTAGGGGCTGATCTGGTTGCACAATATCGATTCGACCCCGAAACCGGGGCGCTTTCCCCGAATCAACCAGGCGCGGTCCCGGTGCCTTCGGGCGAGGGCCCGCGCCATCTAACGTTTCATCCCAACGGAAGGGTCGCCTACGCGGTCAACGAACTGGGTGGCTCCGTAGCGACATTTTCGTTCGACCCAGGCGCTGGCACCCTCGCTCTGCGCGGCCTGACGCCGGCCCTACCCCCTGACTACCAGGGGCGGCGCTGGGCAGCCGAAATCGCTGTGCACCCCAAAGGACGGCTGCTTTTCGTATCGAACCGCAGCCACGACAGCCTGGCGCGGTTCGCCGTGGACCCGACTTCGGGCGATTTGACGCCAGCCGGATTCACCAGCGTTCGCGTCGGCTCCGGCGACGGCCCCCGTACACCCCGGGGATTCGCCCTGGATCCAGTGGGGCGATACATCTTCGTCGCCAACCAGGACAGCGCGGAATTGCTCACTTTTTCGGTAGATTCAGCTTCGGGGCGCCTGGACTTTGTCACCCGCACCCCGACCCCGGCCGCGCCTACCTACATCGCCATCTGGGATCCTCCCCTTACGCCCACGGCCTAAACCTGGGCCACGATTCCGCCGACTCGTTAGGGCGCGTGTATTCACAGAAAACTTGGCTGTTTGCCCTCACGATGGGGCTGGGATGGTTCGCTTGCCGCGCCGACAACCCCGCGTACAACGAAAACGTAACCCTGGGCGGCGTCGATGGACCGATGCGAGCCAGTGTAAGGGATGCTGCGCCAAGCGTGGGCACCGTGCCCAAGCCCACCCCCGCACCCATTACGGTTGTCGACGCAGGCACTGAACCTTCCGTCCGGCCCCCAACCCCGTTGCCGATCGATGTGGGGCCGGTCATCACGCCAGTCCCGGTTGACGCAGCGATCGATCTGGCGGTGGGCTTACCTACGACCGACCCCACCCGGTTCAACTTCGAAACCAACTCGCAAGGGTGGGCCGATCTTCGCGGCAAGGTCACCAATCTGCGCCGCAGCACGGCGAAGCCTTATGCCGGCCTCGGGTCGCTGGAAATAGATCTCGTGGGTGTCGACTTCGAACGATTTGTGGGCGTCTCCAGCGGCGGCACTATGGCCCCCCCGGCTGGGGCCTCGATTACCTTTCGGGTATGGATTCCTAGCGGGCCGAAATACAACCTTGTCCAAGCCTTCATTCTGTATTTTCCAAAGGGCCAGACAACTTCGGTCTGGGAAGGTCAAGCGATGTCACCCATGTCGGTCCCCCCGTTAAAAACCGACCAGTGGAATACCTTCAAGGTGACGGTCCCTCTGACTTCCACGGGGGTCGCCGAGATCGGCGTTAATTTTTTCACCTCGGGGAGCACCAACGCCAAGGCGTACATCGATTCGGTAACCTGGTAGACCCGCCAATGGCCTCCGTCGCACGACACGACTGGACGGGTCTTCGAGGCATGAAGTCCGCTCGACCGGGACATGTTCTCCCTATTTCGGAAGCCCGTGCGATTCGTGACGAGAGCCTGAAGGCGACAGTCCGGCCTCCTTCCGACGTTAAGCGGGGGATTCGGCGCATTAGGAGAACCGTGAGGCGAACACGGCCAACACTGTAGGGGCGCGGCCGCCGAACCAGGCGTTGCATCCCTTCAACAACCGGATTTGTGGGACCCGCGCCCTCCCCGGACCAACGAAGTTGTTTCGCGTTTGTATCTATATGTAGAGACAAAAGTCATTTTATAGTCTATATATGGGTACAATGACTCGTTCCACGCTGGCGCCCCGGGCCTTAGGGCCTGCCTCCCGAGCGGCCCTCATCGGCTTGGGGGAACACCTCACCGTCGCACGCAAGCGCCGCCGGATATCGCTGCGGGACATGGCCCTGCGCATGAGCGTCAGCGTGGGCACCGTGCAGCGACTGGAAAAAGGAGATCCCGGTGTTGGGATTGGCATACTGGCGCTCGCCCTGTTCACGTTGCAGTTGGTCGGCAGCCTAGCCACGTTGATTGCGCCACAGGAGGATCTTGTGGGGCGCGCCTTGGAATTGCGGCGCCTCCCCGAACGAATCCGACGCCGCAAGGACGCTCTACTCGACTTCTAAAGACGCCCCCCATGGCCACCCAGGGCACGACCTACGTGTACATCCACCTCGCGGGGGCCTTCGTGCCTGCCGGGAGAATGACCGTTGTCGAGGACGCGGGCGGCGGCTTCGCCGAGTTCGAGTACGGACGAGGCTATCTGGCCCGGCGAGACCGCATCGAGATCGACCCCCAAAGCCTGGGATTCGCCCCAGAGCCGACCCAGGCCTACCGAACGGGGGAAGGCTTCGTGCTATTTGGAGCCATACGCGATGCCGCCCCCGATGCCTGGGGACGCCACGTTCTTGATCGTGCGGCTTACGGGCGTCCTCTGTCAGAGCTTGACTATCTGACGGCGGCCGGAGACGACCGCATCGGGGCGCTGGGTTTTGGCCCTGATCTGCGGGGGCCGCAGAGGACGTTACTGGGTCCCGAGCCCGCACACGCCCCTGATGAGCCGCTCGACCTCCCCGCGCTGCTCCGAGCCGCCGACACCATGGATGGCGCGGGGGATCTCGATCCAGCACTCCGCTCGTTCATTGTGCGCGGATCCTCCCTGGGTGGGGCCAGGCCAAAGGCTATCACGCAGTGGAAGGGACGTCCGGCGCTGGCCAAGTTCGGCCGTGCCGATGACAACATGAATGTGTGCCGGGTGGAGTTCGCCACCATGCGATTGGCAGCGCGCTGCGGGATTGACGTTCCGGATGTCGGATTGGCGGAAGCCTTCGGGCGAGACATCTATCTGATACGGCGCTTTGATCGCGCAAGCGGTGGCATCCGCCACCACTTCATCTCCGGTCTGACCCTCCTAGGCGCTCACGAAAGCGAGGGCACGAAATATGCCTACAGCGATCTGGCTGACCACCTCCGGCAGAAGGGCGATCGATTCGCCGCCGACGCAGCCGAGCTATGGCGGCGCATGGTGTTCAACATCCTGTGCGGCAATGATGACGATCATCTGCGAAACCACGGCTTCCTGCACCACCAGGGTAGATGGCGTTTGTCACCGGTCTACGACCTCGTACCCCATCCCCAGGCGGGCGAGATCCGTCGGTTGGCGCTGGGCGTGGGGGAAGCGGGCCGGGACGCCACGGTGGAAAACGCGCTCAGCCGATCACCTTCGTTCGGGCTTCGTCTGATCGACGCACGCCGTATGGCCTCCCAGATGCGGCGTACCTGCCAGGACTGGCGCAAGTTCTACGCGTCGTGCGGTGTCCCGGCGCGTGACCTGCACCGTCTTCAGAGTTGCTTCGTTGCATGCGAAGCCCCAGATTCGTCCACACGCCGATTGGCCCGCGTCCCAGCTCTCCCCGCGCGGGCGACACGTCGCAGGCGGCCACAGGGTTAGCCCCGATCCTGATCCAGATTTTCCCGTTACCAAACGGTTTGAACCCCTGAAAAATCGTGAATTACGGGGTCCTTGGTTAACAAAGGAAGGCCCCTGCCCACAGCCGTGGCGACGATGACTCGATCCGCAGGGTCAGCGTGGTCCCATGCCAAGGCCAAGCTGGCGAGCCAGATCTGTGTATCGACTGGCAACAACGTGACGACTGGGGTTGTCCAGAGCCCCGTTTACGTTCACAGGACAAGCCGAAACGGTTTCCGGCGACGCGCCCAAACCACAACCATGCTACGCGAACGAGCACTTCGGCCTGCTAGCTGGCCATTGACCCGTGGGGTGGCTCGCCGCGCGCGGGAGCCCACATAGCCGCTTCCCCACCAAAGTTGCTGACGAGCCGCTCGACATCCCCGCGCTGCTCCGGGCCGCCGACACCATGGATGGCGCGGGGGATCTCGCTTGGGCACTCCGCTTCTTCAGAAAGCTGTTTGGGATCGAGTGCCCACCAAAGGACGGCTTGGCTGTCGAGCACGAAATCAGAAGTTGATATCGTCGCTGGGGCCCGCGCTGGCGAATTCGGCCCCGTATTTCGCCATGAGGTCGCCCATGCGGGTGGCCAGCGACATATCCGACATCATCTTGCCGCTCCAGTGGCTGCCCACGGTGCTCCAGTCCATGATTGTCAATCCATACGTCTTCAGCACGGCGCTGACATCCTGCCCCCGCCCGGCGGCGGCGCTCTGGTGGCACATGATTTTGACGTACTGTTCGAAGTCGGCCATCGCCTTGTGAACGCCCGCGGATGCCCCCCCTGCCGCGGCAGGGGCTGCGGCTGTCGCGAACTTTCCAATATTGGAATTGGTAAAGGCCGCTCCGTACGCAGTCGCGATGGCGTAAGTCGTGTCGCGGCTCATGCGCGCTGTCCATTCCGCCGTCGCCGCATCCCAAACGGGTTTTTCGACCTTCAGGACCTCAAGCACGGTTTGCAGCGGCATTCCACTGATGATCTTCGCGTTTGCGGCCGCCCAGTCCTCCATTGATATCCCGCTTATCGGATCCAGAAGGCCGCCCGATTTGGCTGCCGCAATATGGCCGTCCATTTCATTCTTCTGCCACGCGTTCGCCGCGTCCAGTGCTTGTTGCGCCTTCGTGTTGGAACGCTTCTCGATCTCTTGAAAATCAAGCTGCATGCCCAGAAAATGGTCCTGGTGGCTGAAGAGGCTGTTCTTTTTGAAACCGTATTGCGACGCCTGGGCTTCGAACTGGGCGCCAGAAAGCTGTGCAAGCTGCGAGATCAACTGCTTGGCCTGATCGTCGATGCGCTGAAACTGAGGATGGTCATTGAGCCCCAGTTGACGGTAGGCCGCGCGCGCCCGTCGCTCTTTGCCGCTGGCGGTGGCGTTCAGATCAGCCCAGCCTCCTCGGCCATCGGCGGAATAACACAACCAGGGCTCAAGCGTGCCGATGCTTGCGGGGTCAAAGTCTGGCCACTGAAAGTTCGCACCCTTTGAACGCGTGTAATCGTAGCTGGCTTTTCCACCTTGATTGTTCGCGATGCCTTGGGCGATAGCCTTTTGGCCCTGGGGGCTGTTGTCATAGTCAGAAAACGCGTGAAACGTCGGGCCCGCAATGGCCCCCTGAATCAGGGCGTCGCGTTCGCTCATCTTTTGGTCGCGCAGGTGTGCCGCTTGGGCCAGTTTGTTCTCGATATCGCTCATTGTGTTGGGACTCCTTCAAAGTAGGGCTAACAGGTCTTGTTTCTTGGATTTGTATTCGGCTTCGTCGATAAGGCCCGCTTCGAAAAGCTGTTTCAGCTTGGTCAGCTTAGCCACGGGGTCGTTTGCGGCCACAGGCACCGGTGCCGCCGGGGCAGCCGGGGCCGTTCCTTGTGTGAACAGCTTCGCCATCTCAGCACCCATGCCAACCTGCAGACCCAGATTGCCCCCCGATTGATTCTTGGCGAGATCGCGCATCGCCTGAAGGTGTTGATATTGGGTGTAGTCAATCCCCAGGGCCTTGATGGCTTGGGCCTCGGCGGTCATGTCCGAAATCTTGCCGATTCGTTCTTGTGTGTCGGCGTCGAACGAAGTGCCTTCAATGCGAAAGTCGAGAAGTTCAAAGCCCAGCTCGGCGAAAACATTCGCCACCGAAAGTTTGGCGTGGGACGCGATGTCAGCGCGGTGTTTGTCGATCTCGGTGTACGAAAACCCAGCGTTGGCCAGATATGTGCTTATGGGCTCGCCGATGCGCGACAGGATGACTTTTTGAATCTCTTTGGCAGCAAAGACGTGCGCGCCCGCGACCACCCGACGGAAGAATTCTTCGGGGCGGCTCAGCCGAAGCGAATAGTTTCCAAAGGCACCCAGGCCAACCGGAAATTTGTAGTGCGGGTCGACGTAGGTGATCGGGGACGGCGTCCCCCAACGACGGTTTAGAACTTCGGCTGTTCGAAAAAAATAGATGCCGACTTTGTGGCGCGACTCGAAGCTATACAGCGCGTGTTTGATGCTTGTCCAAAATGGAATATTGCTGGTCTGCAGATCGTATAGGCCTTCGTCTGCGAACGCGGTCTGCAGCTTTCCTTCGTAGACGAATAGGCACCCTTGACCTGGGCCGACGATCAGCTTGGACGCGTTTTTGATTTCGTCACCATTTTCGGTCCACCGTTCGAATAGGACATCTGGATCGGGGTTGACCCATTCAATGATTGAACGAAGTTGTTTAGTTAGATCCACGGGATTCCTTCCTGGCTACGCAATCGATTGGATATAGAACTGAATCTTGGCGTTTCGATCCTGCTGCCGCGAGCTTTCATATTCGGGAATCAAGTCGACCTTTGCCTGCAGATACGTGTCGATATAAGCGGTGTACAGCTTCACGAGCCAGATCTGGCGGTCCGGGTGTCGGGGCCGTGATTCTTCGTGCTCGACGTCTTGATGCTGCAACCACGCGCCCAACGCGGCCTCTTCGGCCAACGCGTGGGCGCAGAAATGTTCGACGTTGCGGGCGATCATCCCCGGTTCGAAGGTGTTGACGGTTTGGCAGTATTCACAACTCACGTAATACGACCGAAAAAACTGCTGCCGCACGGCAAGGGGGGCCTTGCATTGCGAGCAGGAGAATTGACCCGAAAGCACCTTTTGGGCGGCGGCAAGCAAGCGCTGGGCACCGTCGGCGGCGATGGCCACGTGGGCAATTCTCAGGGCCTTCTGCATGGCGCGCTCACGGGCTTCACCGCGCTTTCGTTCCTGGACAATGACGTGGCCGCTGTCCTCGTCACCCAACGCTTGTACAAAGGCGGGTTCAACCTGATCGCTCCAGGTCTTTTCAATACGAAAAACCAGGTCACGGGCTTGGGTCGATACACCCGTTAACGCGTTGACGAAAGGGATGGGGTCGAAGTCTCGTAGATTTAACAGGTGGGGCAGGGCCTGCGCCGCCTGCGCCAATAGGTCATTCAAGCGACCCTCCAATTTGTCGAGAAATCCAACCCAGCGGATACGCACATCCTCGGTAGCCATGGCTAACCGGACGCCTAGCGGTTGCTTGAAAAACTGTTGCCACAGAATGCGCATAGCCGCAGATCTGTGTCTTCTGGACGGGCGGCCCCGCAGGTCGCGCATATCTTGGTTTCGACGCCTGCCGCCACGGTGTCGGTCGGGGGGGAGGTTGCTTGCGCGTTCGTCAGAATCTGTGCCAAGAAACTTTGAACGGTGCTTGGAGGCGCCTTCGAGTCGTACGTTCCCATGGGGGCATCCAGAATATCATGCTGGCCCCGCAGGAGCCGGGGCAATCGCACCGAGATCCCCCGATTTCAAACACCTGAACGCCCGCCCTGAACCCAGATTGTCGGGCCAGCGTGATGCCTGGCCGAATACAAAATCACTTAGACCTATCATCCATGTCGAGACGAAGGCTCACCGGTGCGTCTTTGTTGATGGTCAGCGGCCAAGGGCCTAGTGCGCGAGGCCAGGGCGGCTTCGGATTTTTTTGGGGCACAAGCACGCGGTGGATCACCGCACCTAGGGGAAAAAACTCTTCAAAGTTTCCTTGTGCGTCTGACATCGTCCAAGCGATGTCAGACCAGTGGCCATCGTCAGCCTGACTCTGGAACCAGATGCTCTGATCTGGGACTGGAACTCCCATGCGTAACACTTGTCCCTTGATACGGCGGGCCAGGGGCAGCCGCAGCTTCAGGTTCGTGCGCTGCTCACCCTCCCCTATCGTGACCATGGGGTCGTCTCCCAGAACTGCACGTCCCGTGGCCGAGGCATGCAGCAAGAATGAACCTGCCGCCAGGTCGGCGATCTCGAAGCGGCCCTCCTGGTCGGTCATGGTTTCGATACGAACCGCCTGGAATTTTCCGATCGGCACATGGTTAGGATCGGACGGGCCGTTGGGATGGGCCGTGACCCTGGCACCAGGCAACGGCGTGCCGTCTTCGCTGGCCAAGACCTGGCCCGCGATTTTTGCGGCCATCTGCATCTTGATGTCGAATTTCGCCGGCAATTCTTGCAGCAGCGTCTCGACCGTTCCGTACCCCGGCGCCTGCACGACAAGGACCCGTCGGGCCCCTGGCGCTGCCTGATTCGGCGCGCACAATTCAAAAGCGCCAGTTTTATCTACGGCAACGGGTTCGCCCCCATTGTTCCAGCTTCCCGTGATGCGTATGTTGGCACCAGGTATCGGCACCCCGGCCTCGTCGTGAACCGTGCCGCGAACATTCACGATGCAAGGCTCAAGCACAACAGTGATGTCATCCGCGGGATGTTGTCCTGGATCCACCCGAACAGGTCGCAGCCGCAGATCGACGTAACGAATTTCCTGGGCCAACCCCGGGGCACTGACGGTCAGGAACCAGTTGCTTTCGGCCTGGGACCCAAAATTGAATCGACCATGGTCATCCGTGCCCGCGTGGCGATCCAAATGTCGGGCAAAAGTGGCCGGTCCCAGCGATAGACGCGCCTGCGCACCGGACACCGGGCGCCCGCCAGACAACACCCGGCCGGCGACGATCTGGTCAGGTTTTCCTTCCACCCGTGCCCATGACGGAATGGGGGTGTCCTGTGCGTTTGTACCCTCACCGACGTGAAGCAACCGTGGTGGGCCTGCCCGCGGCGTATCATGCGCAGCGACCAGGCCTTCATGGTCGCCGGATTGAGCCGCGAAGGTTCCCACGGTCGCTGTGTGGGATCCTTTAGATTTGATTCCGATCCATAGGACGATCGCCGCGGCTGCGACCAGTATCGCCCACAGCCCCCATGCGTGGACCTTGGGATTCCACCCAGTCCGCCTACTCGGGATAGGGGCATCGTCTCGCGGCCCTGTTGTCCGCAAAGAAACCGTCGGCACATCTAAGGGATTTACCAAGATGAGACTGAGCGCTTCGTGCCAACGGGCATGGCCGCCCGGCTGTTCATCAAGTTGTGCCCGAAGCCGATCAATTCCAGTCTTTAGGCGCCAGCGCACAGTTCCTGCAGGAACTCCCATGGCCGTGGCAATTTCCGCCGAATTTTTCCCCTCAAAATACCGCATCAGAATCGTCTGCCGCAGGGGCTCGTCCAAGACCACCACAAGCTTTGTTACGGTTTGATGCCAGCGCAACCGTTCAAGGGATGTCTCAGGATCAACCGGCACCTCTTGCGGTTCAAGCTGGGCAGCCAAGGCGCGCGCACGCTGCCGCCCTTTATCTCGGCGGCGGTTGAGGGACGTGTTTCGTAGCAATACACGAAGCCAGGCGCGCAATCGGCCGAGGTCGGTCGGTGGGCGGCGCCAAAGCGCAACCCGTGCGGTTTGAATCAGGTCGTCAGCGTCGTCGAGATCTCCCGTCAGCGCGGCCGCCAGCCGGCCCACCCAACGTTCTCGTAGCAGAGAATCTTCCAACGGTTGGCTCCGGGATGTATTCATGACCCAAAGACACCAGCCGCGCTCGGACTGTTGGTTTCCAAACAGTTCGATCAGGCGGGGCGGGTGCTAGCGAAACTGGGACGATCCTGGTGGGCGTCTACGAACGCGGCCAAATCGGCGTTTTTTCGCACGGGGAATTCGTCGCGAAAGACCATCCATTCCAGCGTGGTGAGCAGGGCGATTTCGGACAGGCCCAGCCGCTTGTCTTCGCTAAAGAAAACCCCCTTGAGCTGAGCAGCGATGAACGCCATCGCGCTGCCAACGCGGTCTTTCTGCTTGCTCAGGTAGGTTGAACCGGCGATATCAACCCCATCGAGGCGGATGTACCGTACGTTGATGGCCGCTTCGGCTGCAGCATCGATGGTGTTGATGATGTTGGCCTCTTGCCAGCGGTCAACAGGCGTCACCAAACGCAACGGGCCCGGCCCGGTCTCCAACAGCAGTCGATCTATGATGACCCGCGAATCAAAAACAACCTCCCTGCCGAATTCAGCAACCGGGACCTTCCAGATGGGCGTCACCGCCCGCATGGCCACCTGTCCCGCCTCGGTCGTGGAATCAATCCGGTTTACGTCTACGCCCAGTTCCTGGGCGACCACGCGAACCCGACGGACAAAGGGGGAGGTGATGCTGCCAAATAGTTTGATTGCCATGGTGGGATTCTTAACCGTCAGCGGTGCAACTGCCAAGAGCCCCCGTGGTCCCTATGGCCGACCCGGGGGTCAGGGGAAGGGGGTCGACCAGGTCCCCAATCTCAAGCAGCTTGCGCAGGAAGTGTCGCGAGCATCCGTTCGACCAGCCCAATGTCGACGGGTTTGGTCATGTGCGTGTCGAAGCCGGCGGATAGCGCCTGGATGCGATCGCTCTCGTCCCCGTGTCCCGTCATCGCGACGAGCCGCACCGAATGTCCCATCGCCGCGCGCACCTGCCGCGCGACTTCGTAGCCGTCCATCCCGGGCACGTCGATG
>JAYUUT010000293.1:0-2858 GCA_043754455.1 Myxococcales bacterium | reverse complement strand
CCACATCGGCGCCTGTAATTCGGCGGCGCCAAACCGCTGTATCAACGACTGCCCCGCCTGTTCCCGGATCGGGGGCTCGGCCGTGCGCCCAATCAAATCGGTGACCGCCACATAAGGGAATTTGGGGTCCGCCAGCAGTTTCAGAAGGGCGGGCACCGCCGAAGGGCCCAACTGGCCTAGGTGCTGTTCCAGCGAATGTCGGCCCCCGACCGATCGACCCGACCGCAGTTCGGCCTCAAGCGCCGGCAACATCAAGGCATCGATCTGGGTCTGTTCTCCCATCGTCGAAAGCGGCCTTAAAACGAACAAACCATCACGTCCGTCCCGGGCGCGGTCAATCTTTGGGCTCCCCAGCGCCTTTGCGAACAGCGGCAGCGCGGCCGATACAACGGCGGACCTATCAGGAAAGTTCGGAAGGGCGGTCTCGACGATGTCCGCCTTGCCGATTTCAAACAGCGCCAGCGCCGCTAGCGCCCGCAGGTTGGCCCCGACGTCCTTGTTCAGGAACGCCTCCTGCAATCTGGCTGGGCCTTTCATCGTGCCCTTCCAGGTTTCGATCTTTTCGGGTGACACGCTTTCACACCCGGCCAGGTGCCACAGCGCGAACGCCAGCATTGCGGTTTTTGGTTTCATAAGCCCGCGCATGTTATCTGCCGCTTGATCAGCGGGTCAAGCGGACTCTGACGCCGGGCGCCGGAATAGCGGCCTCAAGATCGGTGGCGGGGCGGCCGAATAGCATGAGGTGATCCAAAAAGGATTAAAGCCAAGGGGGGAGGGAACGATGAACCAAGTGGACGGTGACGCAACATTTATCGATTCGGCCCCCGCAGGGCTGGCTGACGAAGACAATCTAAGCTCGACGGCGGTGGTCGGTGGCATCGACGAGCTGATCAAGAAACTGGGTTCAAGGGCCGCAGCCGAGGCCAACCTGGTCAATACCCCCCCCCTGCCCTCAACGCGGCGGCCCACGAATGACCCGGATCGCACGATGGCGGTGTCGCATTCACGCGATGTTCTGGAAAATCTGCGGGCCGAGGCCGACGCGGCGGCAGTGGCGCGGTTTCGAAGTGCTGACGTGAAGCTGGATCAAAGCGCCTTGCGACCAGAACCTCTAGCAGAACCGGGCGACTGGGCGCCACAGGCATCGTCGTCCCTACACCTGGACTTTGCGTTCGCAGAACCGCGATTGGCGATGGCCCCGATCGCCACCCCGAGCAGCCGCGTGGCCCGGCGCCCGCTGACTCTTATTGTGGGAGCCGTCGCCGGGGCCGCAGTGGTGGTGGCCACCGCGGTCCTGTTTTTTGGCGAAAAGCCTAAACCACCCGTTGCGCCAGACCTGCCGAAGGCCGTGGTTGCGGTCGGCCCAACCGTCACGCCCCTAGGCGCCGCAGCGCCCGAAATCCTCGCGATTCCGGTACAGGAACCGACGCCCGCAACAGCTACGCCGCCAGCTAAACCTGATCCCTTTACGATTACGACGGCGGGAGAGGTGCTGACCCTCTCGGTGGGCCTTACCGGATCGAAGGCGGGGTTCGGTGTGTTTCGCGTGCCAAGTCCCCCTGGAATCGTTATCAAACTGCCGCACGCGACCCTGGCGTTGGCACCGGGCATACATCGTCCCGGGCAAGGGTTCAGTGTTTTGCGGGTGCAGCGTCAGGGACGCGGAACGATCGTGCGCCTGACACACACCCCCGGAAAGAAAGTTTCGGCCGTGATCCGAGCCGACGTCCTGGACATTACACTACGCCGATAAACCACAGCCTGATTGTGGTATACCATCGCGCATGTATGTCGTGACCGTGACTTTCGACATTAAGGACGGGCAATTTTCGGCCTTCCGAGAAGTTATTCGAAAAAACGCCGCCGCCAGCCGGAACGAGCCGAATTGCCATTTGTTCGACGTTTGTTTCTCAGACGACAAGAAGCGCTGTTTCCTGTACGAGTTGTACACAGACCGTGCGGGCTTTGATTTTCACCGAACAACCGCGCATTTTCTGGAGTTTGACGAAGCATCCAAGCCACTGTTCTCGCGCAAAGAAGCCGAGTTTTGGACGATGGAACCCCGCGAGCCCTAAACATCAGTTTGTTGGCGTGATTCCGTGAAACAGGTCGTTTTGGATTCGCTTTGTGAACTGGGACAGAGCTTCCATCAAAGGGGGTTGTCCCACGGGTCTACCGGTAACCTGAGCGTACGTCTGGGTGACAGCATTTTTGTTACGCCAACCGGAAAATCCCTGGGGCGTTTGACCGTCGCAGATCTGGCGCACATTGATCTGTCGGGAAAGGTTTTGAATGGGAACCTCCCCTCCAAAGAGGCGCCTTTTCATCTGGCCATGTACCGCCAAAGGCCGGACGCGCAGGCCATCGTTCATCTGCATTCGACCTATTCTGTGGCGTGGTCGTGCCTTGCGACCCTGAATCCTGTTCAACCCTTCGCGCCGCTGACCCCCTATTATTTCATGCGGGTGGCGCCGCTTGGCATCGTGCCGTACCTGCGCCCAGGATCGCCACAGCTGGTGCGGGCCATTGACGAGGCTGCACGCAACCACCACTGCATCCTCTTGCGGAACCACGGGACTGTATGCGCCGGGGCCAGCATCAGCGAGGCCGCAGATCGGGCCGAAGAACTAGAGGCCACGGCGCGCTTGGCTTTGTTGTTGGATGGACGGCCTGTTGCGGGGCTGGGCCCCGCGGACGTGGCTGAACTGGAAAACGCCTTCGGGACGAAACCGAAGCCCTAGTGCACCGTCTTTGAAATAGCATCAAGTCCGGTCGACGATCCGGGCCGAGCGCAGCGTTGCTCCTCCTCGCAATAGCTACGGCTATTGGTCGTCGTCGCGCCTTGCGCTCGGCCCGGC
>JAYUUT010000292.1:0-7090 GCA_043754455.1 Myxococcales bacterium | reverse complement strand
ATGCAAGCCCGACAATGGCCCTGCCATTAACGCCAGGGCGCTGCTGTCTTTTGCGCTCAGGAGGGGGGTCACCTGGCCCATCGTCTCCATTAATCCCGCAAAGGTCCCCACAAGACCGACAAGGACCGTGGTGGCGACGAAATAGCGCCCCAGATAGGCACGCCCGGATTCAACAGCGGCCGTCGCGTCGGCCAGGGCGTCTAGGTCGGGCCGCGCCCCGGCCGTGCGCAGGGCGTCCAGTCTTTGACGGCGCTGGGTGAAAAGAGATCCAGTTGCAGGGGTAGTTTGCAATCCGGCCAGCTCACGCCCAACGCGCAGGCGGGCAAAGGTAAGGCTTGCCAGTCCCAGCAGCAGGACAAAAACCAGTGCCACCACTGCACCCAGGCCCAGGCCCAGGCCGTGACTGCGGTAGTTGATAAAGGATTGCTGGGCGGCCAGCAACGCTGCGACCGCAATGGCAAGGGTCAGCGCCCATCGTAGCCGCAGTAAAATCGCCGTCATGACCATCTTCGGGCCGCATCGGTCAGGGCCGCCGCGATGTCCAGGAACGGCC
Source organism: Myxococcales bacterium (assembly GCA_043754455.1). Taxonomy (GTDB): domain Bacteria; phylum Myxococcota_A; class Polyangia; order Fen-1088; family Fen-1088; genus JAYUUT01. Next base: position 6,537 of record JAYUUT010000292.1, on the reverse strand, counting down.
GCCCGGCGGGAAGCAGGTCAGGGCCAAAGGTTCGTACCTGTAGCCGGATCAAGACCACCAGTCGTTGTTCGATAAGGTCCAAAAGCGTGCCCACCGCCCGCAAAGCCAGGACGGATTCAAGGGCGACAGCGCGCACTGTGATCGACGGGGCCTGCTGCGCTTGGTGCAGCAGCGTGCGTGCGCGAAAGAAGGCCGCGCGAAGGCCGTCGTCAAAGATCAGCACTTCGTCAGCCCTGTCCCAGGCGCGGCGGGCCGCAACGAGAGCCGGAGGCAAGACCTCTTCGATCCGAAGGGCGACAGCGCGAAACAGATCGGCGACCATCGACCGTAACGCATGGACCTCTGAATCGGCCGCCTCCCCGTTGGTATCCCGTGACCCACCTGTGGGGGCGGTGCCGTCCGCAAACGCAGGCAAGGCAACCCGCGGCCCCGGGAGGGCGCGCGATGCAATAACCAACTGGGCAAGAGGTCCTGAACGAATGGGGGCTGACGTTAGGGATTTGAAGGCCCCCCTGTCAACAGGGGATAAGAAAGATAATTCATAGCCACGAAAGCCAAATTTCAGGGCTGAACCCAACGGTCGCCCCCGCGCTGCACCTAATGATGGGGGTGCGCAACAAAAGCGCGTCGTCAATCAAGATCTGTTCAATCCGTGGTCCGGTGGGTGCGGCATACAGCAAGCCGCGATCGCGATATCGCGCGCCCGCGCGGTCGATCAGGATCTCGACGCCCCCCACCTTAGCCGCCACGGCCCGTAGTTCACCTGGGGACAGACCCTTTCGTGACAGATCAACCAACTGGAAGCTCTGGCGCCTTTCCTTCCACCAGCGTTCGGCGCTGCGGGTGTCCTGACATTTTCGCGTCCCAAATATTTGTAGATTCAGGACCGGCATGGGTTGCGTCCTAGCCTTGAACTGGCAGCAGTCTAATTTTTTCGGCGCGCAGTTCATGACCCAGCAGACGCTGTCCCTGTGCGGCGAACCAAATGGGATCGTCGGTGGTCAGAAACTGGCGGGTGGCGCCCCGACCCAGCCGGGCTGCTTCATCGGGGTGGCGATCCAGCCACGCAGCCAGGCGATCCGCCACCAAATCACCCTGGACCAGGACGTCAGTTGATGGGGGCACGGCCGCGCGAATCGCGGGCAGCAACAGCGGGTAATGGGTGCAGGCCAACAAAATCCGATCGGGGCGTGGGGCCTGGCCGCCCAGAAACAAGGGATCAGTGCCCTGACGAATGAAATGGTTTACACCCGGCCCGTCCACTTCACCCGCCTCCACCAGCGGGACCCACATCGGACACGCCCGCTGTACGACGATCAGGGCAGGCGCCAGTTTTGCCAGCTCCACGACGTACGAGTTCGACGCGATGGTTCCCATCGTGCCCAAGACCGCGACCGTGCCCACGGCTTGGGAGGCCGCAGCTATCGTCCCGGACACCGCCGTTGGGGGCAGTCCGGCCAGCGCTTCTGCTGAAGGCCGCACGACGCCCAGCAGCCGTCGGTCAGGCCAACATCGGGGCAGGTATTCCTGTTGCAGGGTGCGCAGCGCGCGCGCCGAGGCGGTGTTGCACGCCAAAATCACCAGGGGACACCCAGCGGCGAACAAATGATCGACCGCTTCGCGGGTGAATTCCAGGATGGCGTCGAAACTACGGCCCCCATACGGGGCTCGCGCGCTGTCACCTAGATACAGATAGTCATATTCAGGCAAGCGGCGGGTCAACGCACCAAGCACGGTCAACCCACCAAATCCCGAATCAAACACCCCGATCATTCGTGACCGTGGATCAGCGCACTCGCGACCGGCGCCGCCGTCCGGCGATGACCAGACCAAGAATGCCCGCCAGACCCCACAGTCCCGATGCGCCGCTGGAATCTCTGCCTATGTCACATTTGCAGCCGCCACCGGCCAGGTACCCATCAATGCCCGCGGACGCGGTGTCTACGCGAGGTCGAAGGTCCCGGCTTTGTACGGCGGCGTCGCCCGTCGATTCTGTAGGCGCGTCTGTTGTCGCTGAATCCCGGGGCAAACCTAGGTCCGAAGCCGTCACGGCGTCCCCCCGCGACATCAGATCCGGCGATGTGACCGCATCAACAACGGGCGAAGAACCATCTGTGAACATGTCCACGCGGGCAGGCGCATCGCCCGCGGTATCGTTGGCGGCAGCATCCATCCGTTGATTGACAACCACCACGCAGGCCCCCGGCAGGTTCGTGGCTGACGAACACAGGAAACCTGTGGGACAGCCATTTCCCCCCGCCCCCCGGCAGCCAGGCGCGCAACGGCTGACGGCGCCAGGTTCACAGATTCGACCGGACGTCGTCGCACCACAATCGCCGTCGGCTCGGCAAGCCCCGCACGTGCCCATCAGGCACGCGGGCGTAGGCGCGCGGCAGTCGGCGTCGGTAAGGCAGCCTTTGCAGGTATGGGTAGGAAGGTCACAAACGGCCCTGGCCATCGGACAGTCGGTATTGGCAACACATTCGACGCAGGCAACGGTGGTGGGATTGCAGGCGGGGGTGGCGCCCGTGCATCTCTGCTTGTTGGTTGCCGAACAAAGACCGCAGGCTCCTGTCGATTGGCAGGCGGGCGTCATCATCGGGCACTCACTGTCCTGGCTGCAGGCCCGACAGGCCTTGGTCGTCGCATTGCAAATGGGCGTGGCACCACTACAGTCGGCACTGCTGCTGCAACCTACGCACAGGCCCGCTGCATCGTCGCAGTTTGGCGTTGTCCCTGTGCAAAGGGTCTTGTTGCTTGCTGAACACTGGCCGCAACGACCCGTGGACTGACAGGCAGGGGTGGTCCCGCCGCCACAATCGAGGTCAGCGGAACAGGCGCCGCAAAGACCCGTGGCGGCAAGGCAAACAGGTTTCGTGGCGACGCCGCAGTTAGCCGCAGTCAAACATTCGACGCAGATCCAGGGATGTTGCAGGGCCCCGTTTCGGCACAGCGGTGTCGTTCCCCCACAGTCTGCGTTGCTGATACATTTGTCGATAGGCGCAGGCGTTGCTTGTGGGCCGGGCGTCGCCGGATCGGCGTCGGAGGGAAACGGCGTTTGGGGCGCACCGGCCATACCCGCCGCAACGACGACCGCCTGGTTGTTGATGATCCCCGATGCACTTGCTTCAATGGTGGCGCGAAATTTGATCGTCGACGAGGCGCCGACCAACATGGTCCCACCGATGATGGCGTTGGCGCCCGTTCCCAACCGAACCGTCAGCGTGCGCGTCGCTGCGTTGTATTCGCCTTGGTCGTCGGCGACTTGGTCGGTTTTTATTCCCGGATTGGCCCCAGCGCTGATCGTCAACGTGCCCGGGACGTAGGTCAAACCGGCCGGGATCGTGTCGGTCACAAAGGCTCCCGTGGCGACGTCATTGCCCGTGTTGGTTGCCGTGATCGTGTATTCCAAAAGGTCGCCGGGGCGAACGGTTCCGTCGGCTCGGGTCAGATTGCTAAAGGTCTTGCCGGTGGATGAAAAGTCAGGCTTGAACGTCGAAATCGAGGTGACAAAGGCCCCCGTGACATAGAACTCATTGGTGCTGGAGGCTTGGATCGTGGCCATCGTCGCCCCTTTTTGCAGCAGGCTTGTCACGTCGACAACGTCCAGGTCTAACCCCGAAAGGCTACGAGGCGCACCGGTCAGCCGTGGCAGGTCACCAGCGTTTGACACCAGGGCGCCCAGGTAGCTGCGTGTCGAATTGAAAAAATTGTTGGTCGGGTTGGCACTGGCGGCGTTTCCTCCCAACAGCGTCCCGTTGAACCTCAGTTGATCGCCCGAAATACTGGCGTCGCCCTCGTATCCCACAACCCCCAGTTTTGCGTCGAAGCCAGCGTCTGGCACCAGAAATCCACTTAGCAAAATGTTCACTGACTGTCCGGGCTGCACGGGATCCAGCCCGTCGAACAACGTCAGGTTACGCGGCGGATCTGTATCCAGTTTGTAGAAGACCACCACGCTCCATCCGATGAACAGGCGGTTGTTGGCCAATCCCGCGAACTCTTTTGTGTCAATCCCAGACACCCGGTATCCCCCCACGCCCCGGGCCTGCACAAGCTGGGTGATGTCTGCCGTTGACTGATAAAACGTGTCGATAAGTCCCGTCGTGGTGGTCACATTGGACGATGAATCCGAGGACACAGTGGTCATGAACGCCCCTGCACCAACGCGTTCAACCAGCACCTGGCTGTCGTTCGGCGCATTAGGCGTCGGCCTCGGCGCCGCCCAATAAAGCCGCGCATAGGTGACCTGGGCCCCTGCGGGCAATTGTAAAACCGCCGTGCTGCGGGCTTGTGTGACCGTGACCGTGTTGTTGGCAATCGCGGTCGGCGGGTTGTTTTCGTCCTGCGACCGCCAAAAAACGTCCGGGGATGTTTCGCCGGTATTCGCCCCACAGGCTCCGACCGTTCCAACCGTGGGGGCGGGAACGCCGCTGTCGCATTCCCATCCCGTTGTGTTGCCAAACAGGACAAAGTCACCACGTTGATCGACCTGGAAGCGTCGCAGAGGCGCCGCATCTACGACCGCAGCCGCAGTGACCACCGCTGTGACGGCGACCAGGTGTGCGATCACTTGTTTTAGGATCATGTTCTTCGTCATCACGGGGTCTCCTGCGCGGGATCCACAATATGGAATTCGACGCGACGATTGTCCTGACGACCTTCGTCCGTCCGGTTGGTTGCCAGGGGCCGGTCCATGCCAAACCCTTGGCTTTGCATCCGCGTTCGTTCGATCCCTCCCTGGGTCGACAGCCAGCGCAGGACGGATAACGCGCGCCTTTCGCTCAGCTTCTTATTCAAGGCGCGTCCCCCGCGGTTGTCTGTATGCCCTTCGATGCGGATTTTCTTGATGTTTGTGTTTTCGGTCAGCACCTTCGCGACCGCTTCGAGGATCACATTGCTTTGTGGCAAAATGACGTCGCTGCCGGTTTGGAACTTCACCTGGTCCATAATGCGGATCTGGCCCTTTTCGATTCGTGCCACGGGGCAGCCGTTCTTCTTCGGATCGGGATCGCTAGGTCCTGAGACGTCCGGACACGCGTCTTGTACGTCCATGATGGTATCGCGGTCGCGATCAGGGCAGCCGTTGGTCTTCGGATCCGTCGTGCGTTCGCCCGGGACATCAACACACGCATCTTCGGTATCCAAAATCCCATCATTGTCCCGGTCGACGGGCAGCGGGCAGCCGTTCTTTTTCTCATCGGGACTTGCCACGCCCGGCTGATCCGGACAGGCATCGATTTGATCCAAAAATCCGTCCTGATCCCGATCGGGCGGCAACGGGCAGCCGTTCTTGCGTGGATCATCGCTGCGCGGTCCGGGCTCGGTGGGACAGGCATCAGCAGGATCCAAGACTCCGTCACGATCTCGGTCCAACACAGGCGGGCATCCATTGGTGCGTGGATCGCGCGTGCGACGGCCCCGTACATCAGGACAAGCGTCGATCGCATCTTTGATCCCATCCCCGTCGCGATCACTTGGCGGAACCGCTGGGAAGTATTCCAGACCCAGAAGCGCACGAAATTTTGGCGATCCCAGTCCCTGGGTCAAACCCGGCGACACCCCGGCGCGCACATGCCAATCCCCTGCGATCGTGAACCTACCCCCCAACACCATTTCCACCGGCGTTGCACGGGGATCGAAAATGTTCCCATCGGTCAACACACTGGATCCGAAGACCTCGGGCCCGATCAGCACGCCCTCGATGGGTCGAATTCCTAACGCCAACGCCCCCGTCACTTCGTTCCCCAAACCCACCCCTGTCAAATCCGATTTCGCGATCTGACCCCGCGAAAGGAACCCCAAACGCAGGGCGTAGGCAAAGATACCGGCATCACCCGCCGCCATAAGCCGGGGGGCCAGGCGCGCCTGACCATCCCCTGTGAACTCACCCTTTTTTCCGGTCGGCAGGTACACAGCCCCTCCGACGGCCAGTCGAAAGGCTTCCCGGTGTTCGCCGAACAGGCGCACATCGGCGCTTAGCCTGATGTCGCCTATCGCCGCCCCCGATGGCCCGTCAAACTGGATCCCCCCTACGCGTTGATTGTTACCCCCCTGGTTGGCCGCGAATGGAAGTTCTGCGCCCACCCGAACCCGATCCCAAAGATTCACCGAGCCGCCCACATGGACGAACACCTGGCGATCGACCAAAGAGGCCACCTCCTTATCCTGGACGTCGTAAATCACCAACGGTTTGTGGGCATAGTCACCCATAAGGAACAGCGACAGACGCCCGGTGCCCCGAAAGTCGATCGATTCAAGCGTGAACCAATCGCTACCTCCCGCAGCCGGATCAAACCGGTTCAGCGAAAAACCCGAACCCGTAGGCTGGGCATATCCGCGTGGGCTGGGCAGGGCAAACATCAGCACGGCGGCAGCAAACACGATGTGGCGCAGGGCAGTTCGACGCGGGGTGGGCATAAGCACTTTTTTTGGCATGGGGGTCACAGCAGACTTTGGGGCCGAACATAGGCCCACTGGGTCCCGGGATCAACCACCCCGAAAAAAGCAAAACGGCGGTGGGATCCCCGATTGGAT
>JAYUUT010000291.1:0-6695 GCA_043754455.1 Myxococcales bacterium | reverse complement strand
TTGTCCAAGAAGATCATTCATCGGATCTGGTGACCGTCGTGTCGGTGTTCGGATCGGGTTCGACCAGCGATCCCAAAGGCCGCGAAGGTCTGGCCCACTTCGTTGAACATTTGGCGTTTCGCAGCCGCGCTTTCGGCACTCCGGTTTGGGATCACCTGAAAAAACTGGGCGCAGATTTCAACGCGTTCACAGCCGATGACATCACCGCGTACCACGTCGCCACCCACAAGGACAACCTTGAGGCCATCTTACAACTAGAGGCCTGGCGGCTGGTCGGGACCGTGGACGGTGTGACCCAGAACGTGTTCGACATCGAACGCGAAGTCGTTCGCAACGAACGCCGCCAGCGCCATGAGACCACCATTGGCAATGAACTGTTCGAAAAGGTCAATCAGGCCCTGTTTCCCCCAGGGCACCCCCTGTCCCGGTCAGGCGTGGGATCACACGATTCACTTTCGGCCATCACGCTGGCTGACGCCCGTGCCTTCACCAAAACCCACTACCGTCCGGAAAATTGCACCATCGTGATCTCGGGTGCGGTCGACACAGACCAGGTCAAACGCCTACTGGGCAAATGGCCCGCGGAAATCCTGTTCGGCCCGGGCGGTCCCAACGGAACTGAGACAGCGCCCCGTCCCCGCATTGCAGACCGCCCCCTGATGCCCGTACCGGCCCCGCACACAACGACCCTGCAGCGCCATAAGGGCCCCGTCGTCCAACCCACCTTGGTTCTTGCCTGGGCACTGCCCGGTGCGTATCGACCTGAAAGCGGCCCAACGGAATTCTTGGCGGGCAGCATGAACCTGGCAATAGGGTCCGGGCTGCGGCTCGACCTGTACGATGACGATGATATTGAAGGCGCCGGCGCCTTTGCTATCGAGCAGGCCGATGCCTCGATGCTGGTCATTCAGGCCAGCCTGAAACCAGGCGCGGATCCGGAACGGGCGCGAAAACGCCTTCTTGACACCGTATCGGATATCTGGACAGACACCGAAGGAATCACGGTGATGACGGAAGCGGCCCGCTGGTTTACGGCGACAGATCTGGTCATGTCACTGGGCCAGCCCGTCGATAAAGCCGTCGCGCTGGCCACCTATATGTCCGCCACGGGGAAAAATGCCTACTTCAAAGAAACCCTCAATCGCCTTCATGAACTGCGTGCATCGGAGGTCAGAGATCTGGCCTACAAATGGCTTAAACGCGACCGTTCCGTGGCGGTGTATTTCGCACCGGAAGCGGAACAAGCCATCGGGGTAACAGCGGGGTCGAGCGGGGCCGGCAACAACGCCCCCACCCGCGCCACACACGATCTGGGACAGGAGACATCGTCAGCCGCCAATAGCGACCTGGGGCCCGAGGCCATCCGGCGTGTGGCGCGTGTGCCTCACCTAGCAGGGTTGCCCCGCTTCCGTATGGACAACGGCCTTGACGTCGTCGTCCTCAAACACGGAACTGCCCCTGTCGCCAAAATTGATGTGGTAATGCGCGGCGGTCAGGCCAGCGTACAGCCAGAAGGGGCAGCGGGATTGGCGCTCAGTTTTTCGCGTTCTCGCTGCCATGACCACGGGGATCTCGGCGCCCTCGGCGGCTCATTGTCGATGGGCCTCGACAGCTCATCCACGTACGCCAGCGTGCAATTGATGTCCGGCAACGTGGCCAACGGCATCGCGGTCCTGGCCGACGAATTGGCCTGCCGGGCACCCGAGGAAGAAACATTCCTCCACCTGAAACGCATTTTGGACGTACGCGCACGGACCTACGATCGTTTAGCCAAACGCCCGGAAACGATTGCCGCCAAACGTTTCGCGGGCGCTCTGTACCCCGACCACCCCTTCGGCCGCACCTCTTACGATCCACGCACTCTTAAGGACCTTCGCCCGGAGGACACTCTGGGATTTCTGAAGAACACCTTTCGCGCCGACAACGCCGTCGCCGTCATCTCCGGTGACGTCGACCCCAAAGAAGTCAAGGCGCTTGCCGAAACCTACTTTAGACGATGGACCGGCACCGCAAACGGCAGCCGCGCGGGCCTTCCGTCCCTCCCGCCCCCACCCCATGCGCCCGCCGTGTTTCTAGTCGATCGCAAGGACGCCACCCAGGCCCAGATCGACGTGGGCTGTCGGCTAGCCGATGTGCGCGCGGAGGCCCTTGCCGCCTACGATGTGTTGCAAAAACTGGCCGGGACACAGGCCTGGCTGCTGCGTGAAGAATGGGGGGCCACCTACGGTGTCCACGCCCAGATCACAAAACGTCCCGGCGGCGCCGCAGATCTTGTCCTCGATGGCCTCGTCGAAAACGGGAAAGTGGGCGCATCCGTCGCCCGCCTTGTCGCCTTGATCGAAGGCCTTGGCAAGGGTCAGATCGAAGAGCGCCCCTTCCTCGATGCCCGATGGGACGTCGCCCGGACATTTGCCAGCCGGTTCGCAACCACCGAGGGCATGGTTTCAGGCGTTCTAGGCGCCGAGCGGCAAGGGTGGCCCCAGGACGTCTGGGATCGCTATCCCGAACGCCTGGCAAACACGACAATCGCGGCGGTGGCGGCGCTTGCAACCCCGTGCGTGGGCAAGACCATTGTGTCCATCGTCGGCAACGCCAGCATGGTGCGGCCCGAACTTGAAGCCGCGGGGATCAAGCTGGAACAGTAGGGTCGGATCCGGCAGGCCGGTTTTTCACGTCCCCCGAAATGCGGCGCCACAACCAATGATCGATCGACGCCCGGCCCGCCCCCGCCAGGGCCAGCCACAGGAACATCACCAGGTACGAAAATTCCTGTAGGCCGGCCAGGGCTGTTACGCCGTCCACGTCGCCGCGTTTGGCGGTGATGATCGCAATCACCATCGTGAACGCCAGCGGCAAGGCGACAAAACGCGTCCCCAGACCCACCAGGATCAGGATGCCACCCACGAACTCGGTTGTAGACGCAACCACGGCATTCACAGCAGGCAGCGGAATTTTCAGCTCTGTGAAAAACGCCGTCACCTCATTCAAGGTTTTAAGTTTTCCCCACCCACTTTCGACGAAGACCAGGGCCAACGTGACCCGGACCAGCAAGGGTCCCAAAAATGCCAACCTTTCCGCGAAGGCATGCATCCGTTTCATCTGGGCGACTACCGTGTTCATGACCTCTTATACGCACCCGCCCGGCGAACCGTTACCCGCAAACTGAAGCCTCCGGAATAAAAACAGGACATTGGGCGCCTGCGGCAAGATCCTTTTTTCCGGTCGTGCGTTCCAGAACCCGACACCAAGCGCCGAACTAAGGAGCCGACCAACATGCCTGCCACCTCATCGATCCCCTCATCCCCCCTGCGTCGGGCTGGCCTCACGGCCCTTTTGCTGCTCGCGCCGGGCCTGATCGTGCCAGCCGCCGCACAAACCGATCCCCAGGCCCGAACCCGATACGCCAGCATGGTCCGAAAAGTGGCGGGGATGCCCAACGACAGCCGTGCGACCTCGTTGGCGCGGAAACAAGGCCTGTCGGTGCTCAACGTGATGTGGGAGGACACCGGACGTTATTTGGGGTCCAGCGTCGGTCCCAACATCAGTGACGTGACCATTGAGGTGGAAATGAAATCCGCGCGTGGTCGTTCGACCACGGCCTTAATGCCCGTTCTCCGGTTTCCAAACTTCAGCGACAAAACCGGCGACGTGGCGACAGATAAGATCTGGCTACCTATCGGCAACCACGCACCCGGGGGGCTCGCGCCCGATCGCACGCCGGACTACATCACCCTCAAACAGTTTCTCGAGGATCCGACGAAGTACATGTCGCAGCCAGACAAGGGCAAGATAAAAAAGGGATCTTTGCTGGCCAAACGCGACACGCACGTCTTGGTCAGCGCACAAGCCACGTTCCTGCCCATCCCGTCGGACACTGAGGCGACGTTCTGGCCCGTCATATTCAACTACCAATCCACCCGCCGAAACCCCGCCGTATTGACCCTGCTGGTCACCCGCCAAGGCACCAGCATGACGGTCGTGGACAACACCCGCGATACCTTGCGCGGCCAAAGTTGGGGCCAACGACTTTTCTTTAACAAAGGGGGCCAGCGGGCACCGCTCATCGCGGAACGCCTCTCGCGCGTAGAATCGAACGGCGTCACGGCCAACGGCGAAAGCGCGGACTCCCTCGGGGCCGACGCAAACCTCCTTATGATCATTCAGATTCCCCTCAAGTATCGGCAACCACCTGTGCCAAAGGCCATGGCAATGTCTGCTGACGCTGCTTCAGATTCCCTCAAGGGAATCGGCGGTGGCGCGCCGCCTGCATCCGAAGCGGCCTCGGGCGCCGCGCCTGCATCGGCCCCCATGAAAAGATCGGCCGCAAAGCCTCGGGAGGTCTCGGACGTCGAAACGGCGGTCCTGGGCACAGGCCCTGAACTAGGCCCCTACACAGAGCTCGATGGGCTCAAGATCGAACGTGACCCGCGTTTCCCCGTCCGCGTGACGGTGCAGTTCTATCAGGCGACGTCAAACGGAGTCGTCAGCGCTGAAAATATCCAACTCTTGGCCGCGCAGATTTCGAAGGTCTACAAAACAGCCGACTATGTGGGATCGTTGGTGGCCCCTACCAAGGCCGATCGACGCCGACCGACCAACTGGAACGGCGTCGGCCCCATGCCGGCAGGAACCACCTGCGCGGACTTTCCCGCGTTGGCCGCCCGCGGTCTATGTCCGCCTAGGCCCCTGACCCCGACCGGCACCGTAATAAGCCCTGTATCCAATCCGCTGCTTCCCAAAAGGGCCGCCGGCATCCAATAAAGGAAGGCAACGTCCTTCTGCGTCGTGAGGGCCGCCATCGGCGTAAGCACGCCGGTGACGGAGTTCAGGCATCGTGGTGCTCGGAGGTTGGACGCCATGTCGTTGACGCGAAGCTGGGCTGCAATGTTGGGTCTTGTTGCCACCGTCGCCGCGCCAGGCTGCTCGGGGGCGATTGATGAGGCCGACGTAGGGCAAGACCCTACAACTTCGCCGCGTGTGGCGGCTCCTGCGGCTCCTGCGTTACGCCCCGCTTTTGGTAACGAAGCACCCTTTGCTCCGGCAGCGGCCACACCGGCAGGGGCCACACCGGCATCACCAAACTTAGCCCCCGTGCCATCCGCTGCGGCGCCTATGCCATCGGCTGTTTCGGGCCCCAGCAGCGGTGTCCAAGGCATCTTGGATTGTCCAACCGTTCCCTACCCGGGCACAACAGAGGCCACCGTCCCGCTGTCAAAAGGTTTTGCCAGGGCCTGCGCTTCCTGTCACGGAGGGTCCGGCGAAGGGCAACCCCTTTATCCAAAACTGCCCGGTGCTTTGTCCCGGGCACAGTTCATCGCGAAGGTGCGCGCCGGCGCCAACAACATGCCCGCCTTCGGACCCGACCTGATCGATGATGATTCTTTGGGCCGAGATTTCGAAAATTTGAAAATTCGAAGCGCTAGCGGCGGTAGCGTGCGACATCCGTCCTGGGATTGGACAGAGGCCGAAGTGGCGGCCAAACGAAGCGCCGGATTGGCATTATGGCGAAAACCCGACAAAGACGGGCAGGCCTGCGCCAGTTGCCACAGCCCCGACGCCATTGACCTTGCGGCCATTGGATACCCTGACGCCGCGATTCTCCGTCGCGGGACCTTGCATCTGGCTGCCGATGACGTGCTGAAGATCGTGGATTTTGTCCACGCGCAAAGGCGGCAATTCAAGATTCAAAGGCCCTGCGCGCCCACCTGGCGGGTGTTCCAGCCCGGCGGCGAAGTCCTTGCCGGAACAACGCCCAAAGAACAAGACGACGCCTTTTCGGCCGAGCTCATTCGTCGCGGGTTCCTGGTGGCCAGCGGAAAAATCGAAACCGTTGCGGATGCCGACAAGGCCTGGGCTGAACTGGCCACGCTGAATTTACGAAGGCTGAAGCTGGGAATTCCTGTGCCACGCTGGACCGAAGATCAGTTCAACGGCAGCGAACACCGAACCATCAACGATTGGATACCGTCGGTGGGACGAATGCCTGTTGGTCCCGAATGGTATGCAAAGGTCGACGCCTATCTGGCCGACCCGCAGATGGAAAAACTTCAGGAGCTTTTGGCGTCCGTCGGCACCCTGACCCATGACGGTGGATTTGGAAAACGACCCTGGGCGGACGGTGACCTCAGCGTAGTTCTGACGTCGAAATATCACCTGGTCCAATTGGCCGCACATTATTTTCGGGCGGCGCTGACCGGGAAACCTGGATGGCTTGAACTGTCGGAAAGCCCCCCGGTCCTGCCGCAAACCCGCGGCGAGACGGTAAATCCATTTAATTCAATTGGTTTCGCCTACCAAGAAAATCACTGTTACAACGTCGTCGCGTGCCCACCGGGGCAATACAGCGCCCTGCCGCCGATTGCGAAGATCGAATTCGACCCCACGATGGCCCAGGCACCGGGTAGCTCTGGAGGCTTGAATTTTGCGGCAGCCATGCAGAAGGAACTAACCCATCCCTGGTGGACGCTGTCGAATCTATTCGATCCATCCTTTGGCGGTGGGCGCAGCTTGGTGATGCATTACTGGCTGGAATTTGGCAGCGCCATAGGCGTCAACTTCCCCCACCGGGTTTATCATCGACCCTTCTTGATGGCGGTGACGATGGTCAAACGTGCGGTCGCCCTAGAAAAGAACCGCTTGGCCGTAGGGGCGCCCGGGGTGCTGAACGGAAATATCTTGGTTGGATTCGAAAACCC
>JAYUUT010000290.1:0-3897 GCA_043754455.1 Myxococcales bacterium | reverse complement strand
TCCCGGGCAGCGTGGGACTAGGCGGGTTGGGCGGGTTGGGTGGCCTCGGTGGGGCCGCAGGGGGGTTGGGCGGCCTCGGTGGCTTCGGCCTGTCAGTGCAGCGGCAGGACGTGGCGTTGAAAATTAAGCTGATCCCTAGCGTTAACGAACACAGCATGATTCGCCTGGACGTTGACGTGGAAATTTCTGACGTCGCGTCGCCCAACTACAACGGCATGGGGCCGGCGACTTCGAAACGAACTGTGAAAACCCAGATCGTGTGCCGTGACCAACAGACTGTGGTCACGTCCGGCATCATCGCGGATCGTCAAAGCGAAAGCGTCGAGAAAATCCCGATTTTGGGCGACATTCCCCTGCTGGGCGTGCTGTTTCGGTCGAAAAAATCGAATATGCAGAAGACCAACATTCTGATCGCTATTACACCGTACGTGATTTCGGACGTGGCGGATCTTCAGCGCGTGGCCGAAAAGAAGATGCGCGAACGCCGGGAGTTCATGGAACGTGAAAGCAGCTTCACCGATCAGTACAAGATGGAGGCTAACGTCGACTACCGCCGCAAACGCGGAATGTTGGAAGAAATGAACCGGTTCGCGGGTGAGATTGACGAGGAAGAGGGTGAGCTGCGCCGCATTCGGGAACGCGACGCCATCGAAGAAACCGCCCCCATTGAACCCCCGTCGCGCAAGTCTGATAAAGGCGACCGTTCTTCTGTGCAAAACGTTGGCCGTGGGCTGAAGGCCCGCCCCGATGCGGTGCCCGCCGCGCGATTCGTCGCCCGGCAAGGTGCGTCGATTGTGGCGCCGACAAATGAGGCGGGCGGCCTTTTGCCCAGTGATCCCCCCGCTGAACTTAAGGCCCCGAGCCCCGCCACCCCGCTTCCCGCGAAACCCTGAGGATCCGCTGTGCCCAGCAAGCTGATTGGCCAGATCTTGATCGAGAACGCCGGGTTGACCCCGGCGGCGCTGGAGCAGGCTATCGAGACGCAGCGGCAGGAAGGCGGGCGTCTGGGCGAGGTGCTGATCAAAGCGCGGGTCATGACCGAAGAAGACGTGCTGAAGGCGCTGGGGATCCAACTGGGCATTGGGTTTTCCGCCGACCTTAGGTTTGACAGTCTGGATGGGGAATTGTCGACGAAGGTCCCTATTGGTTTTGAAAAACAGCACCGCGTTTTACCGGTAAAAACAGAAGGGGATGGCGCCCTCGTCGCGTGTGCAGATCCTCTGAATGTGGCGGCCCTGGATGATGTGCGGACGCTGTTGGGGATGGAGGTGTATCCGATCCTGATTCCGGCGCAGAAGATCCTGGATGCGATCAACCACATTCACGGCCAAAAACAGGACAAGGGCGGCGAACTGGGTGAAGGCGGCGAGGAAGATGAGATGGGCGAGGGGGAGGAGCTTGTTGACATTTTGGACGTCAACGACGAAGCGCCGATCATCAAATGGGTTAACTCGCTGATGTTCAATGCGGTCAAGGAACGGGCAAGCGACATTCACATTGAACCGGGTGAAAAAGACGTTGTGGTGCGATACCGCATCGACGGCGTGCTTTACGAAAAACGGCGGGCGTCACGCCAGTTCATCCCGTCCATTCTGTCGCGCGTGAAGATCATGGCGGGACTAAACATTGCGGAAAAACGGCTGCCCCAGGACGGCCGCATTCGGCGGAAAATTGCGGGTAAGGACATCGATATGCGTGTGGCCACCGCCCCTACGGTCAAAGGTGGCGAACGCATCACGATCCGGCTTTTAGACCGCGAAACGGTCATGCACGATTTGGCCGACATCGGTTTCGGTGACGATCACCTGCGGGCGATGGATGACATCATTCATAGGCCCCACGGGATTTTGCTGGTCACGGGGCCGACGGGATCGGGAAAGACGACGACTTTGTACGCCTGTCTGTCGAAGATCAATGCGCCCGATCTGAATATCTTAACCATTGAAGATCCGGTCGAATACCAATTGGACGGAATTTCCCAGGTCGCGGTCAACGACAAGATCGACCTGACATTTTCAACGGGGCTGCGATCTTTTTTGCGACACGACCCTGATGTCATCATGGTCGGCGAAATTCGAGATCTTGAAACTGCCGAAATCGCGATTCAGGCCTCGCTGACGGGGCATTTGGTGCTGTCAACCATTCACACCAACGATTCAGCCGGGGCCATCACCCGACTGGTCGAACTGGGCGTTCAGCCATTTTTGGTGTCCACGTCGGTCGTGGGGTTGTTGGCCCAGCGGCTGGTGCGCCGCCTGTGTCCGGCCTGTCGCGAACTTTATAAACCAACGGACGAGGACCTGTCGTCGATCGGCATTGATCCAGCGGCTTTTTGGGAGGGCAAGGCGCGCCGGGTGCGATTCAAGGGCGATGCCACAGCGCCACCGCCGGGCATGTTGTTCCATGCGCACGAAGGTGGATGTGTCGCTTGTACGGGCAACGGGTACAAGGGCCGTACGGCCATCTACGAACTGTTAATGATGAACGATACGATTCGAACCCTGGCCAACAAGAACACCGACGGTCCCACAATCAAAAAGGCCGCGACGGCTGCGGGCATGCGGACGCTGCGCGAGGATGGGGCGCAGAAGGTTCTGGCTGGAATGACCACGACGGCAGAGGTGTTGATGTTAACGGCGGATGACACCAACTAAAGGGACGAATTGCGATGCCGCTTTACGCTTGGAAAGGACTGGACGCTGCTGGCAAAAACGCCACAGGCACGCGTGAGGCTGACGGGCCCAAAAGCCTGAGGGCCTTGTTGCGTCGCGATCAGGTCTTTCTGACCGAGGTTCGCGAGATGGTAGGGGCAGGAAAGTCCGGTGCGGTCTTGGGCGGATCTGCGGGTGGGGCAGCGCAGGCCAAAGGTTTGCAACGCAGTGTCGATTTCAACAAGATGTTTGAACGGGTCCGGCCGCAAGAGGTTGCGATGCTGACGCGGCAACTGGCGACCTTGCTGAAGGCCGGAATCCCGTTGGCGGAAACCCTGGGTGCGTTGGCGGAACAGGCCGACAACAAGAAATTGCAAGGGATTCTGGCTGAAATTCGCCAAAAAGTGAATGAGGGCGGCAATCTTGCCGATGCCATGGCGGTTCACCCCGACGTGTTTCAAGAACTGTACACGAACATGGTCCGGTCGGGTGAGGCCGCTGGGAATTTGGATGCGGTTCTGGAACGTCTGGCCGAGTTTTTGGACGCACAACATGTGTTGCGGGCGAAAGTGTCAGGTGCGTTGACCTATCCGATTGTCATGATGGTGTTGGGGTCGGTGGTCATGGGGGTCTTGATGGTCGTTGTGATTCCCCAGATCGCGGCGGTGTTCGAAGACTCGGGCAAGGCGCTGCCCTGGAACACCCAACTCATCATTACGGTTGCGAACGTGATTGGCAGCTACTGGTGGATGGTCATTCCAGTCCTTGTCGCGATGGTATGGGGGATTCGCCGTTGGTCAAGGACCGTCAAAGGTAAGGCGCGGCTTGATCGTGTGGGACTAAAGGTGTGGTTGATTGGGCCGCTTTTGCGATACATCGCCGTGGCACGATTTGCCCGCACCCTGTCCACGATGTTGGCCTCGGGGGTTCCCCTGTTAACCGCGCTGGCGATCGTCAAAAAGGTGCTGAACAATTCGGTCCTAGAACGGGTTGTGGAACTAGCCCGTGATGCCATTAGGGAGGGCGAGTCCATCGCCGTCACATTGAAAAAATCTGGCGAGTTCCCGTCGATGATGTGTCACATGGTGGCGGTCGGGGAACGTTCGGGGCAGCTTGAATCAATGCTGGAAAACGTGGCTGGTGCGTATGAACGCGACGTCGAGGCGAAGGTGAATCGGCTGACGACGTTGCTGTCGCCGTTGATGATCGTGGTGATGGGGATTGCGGTCGGGTTCATGGTGTTTTC
>JAYUUT010000289.1:0-14015 GCA_043754455.1 Myxococcales bacterium | reverse complement strand
GATCCTCGGGAAGCAGTCCCTGAGCATGACCAACTTCCCTTCAAGTCGAGCTCTGCGCCAACACATCGCTGCGTACATGCATGCCTGGAACAAGAACCCCACCCCGTTTGAATGGACGAAGCCCGCAAAAGAAATCATCAAGTCACACCGCAGAATGCTTGACCGGATTTCCAGTTCGGTGCACTAGTTCTTTGATCCCGAACACATCGGCGAAGGTTTGAAGGCTTTCCATCCGCGTGTCCTTGAACGCATTGGTCGCCTGTTCACCCAAGGCGGAACGATCGACCACGAACAGCACACGGCGAAACCGTTGCGCTTTCAAAAGGCGATATATCAGGGCAATACAGGTTTTGGTCTTGCCGGTGCCCGTCGCCATCGCCAATAATATTTCGCGCTGGCCCTGTCCGATGGCCGCCTCAGCCGCCTGGATCGCCTGTTGTTGGTAGACGCGCAGGGGGAACCCATAGACGAACGGGTCGGTCTTCAGTTGCTCGTGGGCGCGTTGTTCGTCGCGCTTGAGCAATGCCATGAGGCCATCGGGGGTGTACCAACCGTCCAGCGGGCGTCCCAGGTTCGCGGGGTTGCGCAGATCACAAAACCAAGTTCCACTGCAGGTTGCCAGTTGGCGAAGGTAGGGGCGGCCATTTGACGAGAAAACGAAGGGGATCTGGAACTCAAGCCAAGGGCCGCCCGGTGGCATCAACCCATCGCCAGTTTTGAAATCGCGGCTATAACGTTTTGCCTGCTGCAAGGACCCAGATACGTCAATGTTCTTTCGTTTGGCTTCGACGGCAGCCACCGGCATCAACCCTACGAACAAGACGTAATCAGCCCGGCCCTTTGCGGTTGGCCATTCGGCGATGGCAAGGTTCTTCCCCTTTTCAGGGCGCGCACCCTTCGCGAAAGACAGGTTTGCCGAATCGACCGTCCATCCCGCTGCGCGCAGTTGTTCGTCAATGATCGTGCGCGTGTCGGCCTCGTCCAGATGAACGGCGTTCGCTGCGGTCGTCGCGGCGTTAACAAAGCCGAGGATGGTGCCCTTGGCTGGCACGGCGCCCAGTGCCCCCGCGGCCGAGAGTTTTTGCTCAAGGGCGGTTTTGGCCTGTTCGGCCTCGGCTGCCATCTGCTCCCAGAAGGCCTGTTCGTCCTTCGCTTCGCGTAGCTTCGTCTCGGTCGATGACAACCGCTGCGCCGCCTGGTGGTGCGCCGCCCGGTGATCGGCCAGCGCCTTGTGCAGTTTTGCCAATTCGGTCCGCAGCTCGTCGCTTTCGTCCTTTGGGGGCGTGGGGGGAACGAAGGGCCCGGATTTGAAGTCGGCCTCAGAGAACGTGCGGTGAAACCAGACGCCCAACTGCCAGGTGATCTTGAGAATCGACAGAGCCGTCCGGTGATCGCCAGCGATGGCGTGATTTGCCGCGTTTCCCGCACGACGAACCTCTCCGAAAAGCTGTGCAATCTCGCGCGGCAAGATGCCCTGATCTTGAAGGCGACGGAGAAGATCGTACTGCCCCTCCTCGGCAGAGGTGTAGATGCCGACCTTGCTGGCGGCGAGCTGGGCAAGCAGCTCGGCTAGCTGCCTTAGCTTGAGCAGGGCGGTGTTCGGGTCGTCAGCGAAGTAACGCTCGGCCAGCATCCCCAGGCGAACAAGCTGGGCGTCGTGGGCCTCAAGCTGGGCAAAGTTTGTGCCCGAGGGCTGTGGTCGGGCCGGGAACGCCATCAGGTTCCAAACGATACCACCATATCGACCGCATTGGCGCTCCTGAGCATGGGCAGTGATCTGCGACCGCAAAGCTCCGCAGCCGGGTGAAGGAGGGATCTGGATCGACCGCGTTATCAGACCTGCTATAGATGCGTCATGCGACGATATTTCCGCAGGGGAGCGAACGCGGCCTTAGTCCTGCTTCTGGGTGGGTGCTACACGACCCGCGTCTACACAACCACCACGCCCGCGGGTCCGATGAGGGAAGATCGCCAATGGTTTTCTGTCGGCGGATTGGCCCCTCTTTCAAACCCGGTGGGCGCCGAATGCCAAGCGGGGGCGGCCACCTCCGAAAGCACCATGGCGGGGACAGACATTCTTATCAATGTCGGTCTCGTCGTCGCGGGGGCCCTTGTCGCAACCGCCGCATGCGATGGCGATGATGCGCTTAAGAGAGCGAATTGCATAAGTCTTGGGGCCGCGCTTGGGCCATTTTTGCTTTCGTCGCGCACTGTGCGCTACACCTGCGCGGCTCCACGCCCCTTGTTTGCACCTCCCTGGGCAGCGCCGATGGCCCCACCGGGGATGTATCCGTTGCCACCAGCACCAGCACCGGCACCAGCACCGCTCCCGTCGCCCCTTCCGCAAGCGCCGCAATAATGCACGCCAGGGTACCCTTCATGGCACTGCTGCTCGTCGTGGCGGAGTGCTGCGGCGATTCGTTTCCCAGCGGAGATCAGACACCGCCGCAGTCGTTCGACGTCGAGGTCAAGCTGAACTATCCGAAAGCGTGGCAAGGCGGCGATTTTCCCGACACGGTATTTCCGACCAGCTACCGTCTGACCGTGCGGGTACAGGGATCGGGGGACGGGAAGGGGCGCCTGGTGATAGGGGGCGGCGGCGTGACCGCCGTGGTTCCGTTGACCGTCGCGGCCGACGGCCAGTTTGTGTTCGACGAAAACAATCCCGCTCTGCTGGACGAGCGGCGGACAAGTGCCGAGATGGCCATCA
The DNA here is from genome assembly GCA_043754455.1 of Myxococcales bacterium. Taxonomy (GTDB): domain Bacteria; phylum Myxococcota_A; class Polyangia; order Fen-1088; family Fen-1088; genus JAYUUT01. The sequence continues at coordinate 11,305 of JAYUUT010000289.1, read as the reverse complement.
TCCCGTCGCGATCCGTGGGCTGCACTTCCATCGCCCGCGCGTCCTTTCAGTCGTTGCGCCTCCGGGCGCAGGGCGCGAGGCTGTCAGGATCGGCCACCGGGTTCGTCAACTACAGCCACACCGATTACGTCGGCACGCGCGCTTTCACCGCCCTGATCGTCGGCGTTCCCGACAAACAGGCGCCGGTGCCACGTGTTGACCCGGTGGCGGATCGGGACCCCTTCGCGGGTCTCGTCGTCATGTTTGCCGAACCCCTGCCAACAGGAACCACGGCCACGTTTGAGGGCAATGGGGTTGAGGTGGCGTTGAAGGCCTGGCCCGACGAATTCCCAAGCCACTTCGTTCCGGCTGAAGATCGTCTGGTGCCGTTCGGCGATCGTCTGCGGTTAAAAATGTCTCCCGCGCTGATGGACCTTCAGGGCAACACCACCACTTCGTCGTTGATGGTTACCACCATGAAGCCACCCGCAATTTTCGATGGGTTCGCCGGTGCCCCAAAGGGCCTTCTGCAGGGCGGCGGCCAGACGGTCGAAGTGCCGGCTATGGGAAGCAGACCGGCTGTCCGGGGGTTGTGGCTGCCTGCGGGTCCCGCGAACGCCGAAAAAACCGCCCAAACGGGTGGCCGCTTCACCGCCCGGCTGTCGGCGCCCGTTGGGTCCAAGGATCTGATGATTGCGTACCGCTTGGCAGGCACCATAGGTGATCAGAGCCGATGGCACGTGCGGGCGGCCTTTGTCGGCGGCGTCTTGGCCGAACGCTACGGCGACGACGCCCTGCTGGCAACCGATGCCACACAAACGAGCGACTCGCGCCTTGGGAACATCAGCCCTGTTCGCAAGATGCGCCTGCCAATCTCGCCCGGCCAAGCCGACGAGATCTTCGTCGACATGGACAACACTTTCTCCTCTTGCGGCGGGCCGGTGGCGCCCAGCGCGGGATTGATCATTGAGGAAATCCGGGCCGAGTAGGTTCAGTCAACTTGGGTGGAGACAATGGGAGAGTGCTCAGCGGCCTCCCAAGGGACGGTTGGCCACCAGCGATCGGGGGCGGGGGTGAATCCGGGTTCGACGCTTTGACCTGGGCGTGGCGACAATGTGTTGATCCGGGCCTTCTGGGATACCACCAGAATTCGTTCAATGGGTTCAGTCCATCCGTGGAACGCGAGCGATAGGAGCCCCCAATGAATGGGGATCAAGGCGCCGCCACGCACCCACTGATGGGCGGTCACGGCCTGTTCGGGGCCAATGTGCCAGTCAGGCCAGGATCGGTTGTATTGGCCCGCTTCGATAAGTGTGACGTCGAAGGGACCCAGGCGATCTCCAAGCTGTTTCATCGCTGGAAATAGCCCTGTGTCTCCCGAGAAGTAGACCCGATGTTGGGGGCCGACGAGTGCGTATCCCGCCCACAGGGTTTTATCCTTGTCCCAAACCGACCGGCCGGAGGCGTGGCGGGCGGGGGTGGCCACAATGTCGATCCCCGCAATTTTGGTCTTCTCCCACCAATCAAGATCGACAATGCGCCCCTCGGGGACACCCCAATAGGCTAAATGGGCCCCGACACCTAGGGGCACAACGAAGGTGGTGTTCCAGTTCTTCATCGCCATGATCGTGCGGTGATCTAGGTGATCGAAATGGTCGTGCGAGATTATAATGGCGTCGATAGGGGGAAGGGCCCCGAGCGCAATCGGGGGCTGATACCAGCGGCGCGGACCGATCCAATCGAAGGGGGACACGCGATCGCTCCACACCGGGTCAGTTAAAATGCGCCGACCGTCGATCTCGATCAGGACGGACGAATGTCCGAACCAGGTGATGCGCAGGCCAGATGCTGGCGGGGTCGCGAACCGCCCGGGATCAACCGGTGGGACATCAGGGGGTGCGGCAGGGCTGACGTCGTGGCTGACGTTAAATAGCCCCGTGAGGCTGCCCCATAGGTCGTTGGCCAAGGGTTGTGGGTTGTTGAAATGCCCCTCCTTCCATTGGGGAGACTTTTCCATACGGGCAAGCCGGACCCCGGTGGCCCGATGCCCAAACGCGGTCCATCCATCCCAGGCCAACGCGAAAATTCCGGCGACCAAAGTTACAGCGATGATTTTCAGGCCGAGGCGCATCCGAGGCCAGGTGATGAGCTTCATCGCAAACTCCGCAAAGGCGTGCACAAAGCACGCACGGCGATGCGGAACCCGGCGACGAAGGTGGCCCGCGATGTGGCACCAAATTTAAGGCCGCGCGCGGTGGCGTTCAGGGTTGCGGCCAGTTGCCGCGCGGTCAGCCCTGTTGATTTATAGGCTTCCTTCATCCGGGCTGCGCGTAGGGCCTTGGCCAAGGCAAACGTGAACCTTGCTTCGTGCTGCGCGATAAGCGGTCCAAGCAGCGCGTGGCTGGTTTGGAACAGGTCCGCGGTGCGGGCAGCGGCGAGCGAAGTGCCAAGGGCATGCGCCACGGTGGCTTCAGACAGATCTTCCTTTGTCGTGAAATGCAGGTAGACAATATAGGTGCTTATTGTCAATTCCGGAGAACAAACGCCATGTTAATAAGGAGCCGTCCCTCGCACCGGGGGCGGGGAAGGCTTCAAGTGTCGTCGAGCCCGGAGCCGCTATGCGGACAGACCTGGTAAAAGTCCCGCGTACTCGGGATTGCCGAAGGACTGGTTCGGTTGCGGCACGCCCATCGCTTCAGCCAGACCGACGTATAGCTGGTTGGTCGGCGTGTGAGGCGCCGCCCGCAGGTAACGCCCCGTCTTGAAATAGCCGCCGGCGCGGCCGGCGACGATCCAGGGGAGGTTGGCGTAGTCGTGGCGCCCGCCGTTCGTCATGTGGTTCGCGAACAGGATGACCGTGTTGTCCAGCATGGTTCCTGAACCTTCAGGGACATCTTTGAACTTCTTGATAATCGCGGCGAACTGCTGGACGAACCAGGTGTCGGCGCGCAACTTCTGGTCGCTGCCCGGGTTATGAGCGAGGTCGTGGTGATCTCGCGACGGAAAGGTCGTCGCGCGCCCCAGATCCCCCAGCCAGGGAAAGATGATGTTGTTGCCGTTGTAGTCCGACAGCTGCAACGTCGCGACCCGTGTGAGATCGCACTTGAACGCGTTCACCACGATGTCCGTGTGGGCCGAGATGAACTCGGGGTAGTTCGCTGCTACCTTGGGCACGTCGCGAATCGTCGGCCCGGTGCAGGTGCCGCCCGCTAGGCGGGTGCTCTGTTGCTCGATCTCGCGGATGGCGTCGAGGTGGGACGCGATGCGCCTGCGATCGTCGGTTCCGATCGTTTTGCCGAACCCGCTGAGATCACGGGCCACGTAATCGAGCAGGCTCTTTCGTTCGGCGCGCACCTGCGTGAGATCGGGGCTGATTTTGGCGCCGGCGAACAAAGGGCCAGCCGCGCTAAGAGGATTTTGCTCCGGCGCGACAGGCACCCCGGCGCCCCGGTAGAAGCAGCAGTTGTAGGGGGCGTTGCCCCCTTTCATGGCGCCCAGATGCAGCGATCGGACCGGCAATGTGGTCTGTTTGGCGACGCCGTCGGCGATCACCTGATCGATGCTGGCGCTAACCGCCTTCGCGGACGGCTCGCCACCGTCGGAGTACCGCGTCCCCCGCGTGCCGGTGAACGCCGTCGCGTACGTCTGGTGTCCATACACACCAATCCCCGCGTCGGCCGCGTTTCTGATATCGAGTCCGTTGATGAATAGCAGGTCCTGGCGATAGGGAGCCAGCGACGCGGTAATGGTGGGTAACGTCAGCGCCGCCAGATCGCTGCCTGTGCCCTGCGGCCAGAACTGCGACTCGATGACCCCGTTGGTCCACACGACGACGAAGAGTCGCTTCGGAAAGCCACCAGCAGCCCCAAAAGCGGGCACAGAGTCCAAGAGGGGCAGGAGACCCGCGCCCACACCGAGACCTGCGAGAACGTCACGACGAGACAGCTTGCGGTTCATTGAACAACCTCCCCGGGCGATGGACTGCGATACAGAAATGTCCGGCTGCGTGCGAGAGCACTTATCGCGGCGCGCTCGTCGCCGTCCCCTGCTGCGAAACCTTTTATGGCCCCCAGAAGTGAAGCCTCGTCACCGGGAACCTCCACGCGACCAAGCCCGAAGCGCAGCCACTGCCGCAGCATGCACGCACGGGCTTCCGGCGCAGCCGCCAGGATCTTCATCAGTTCGACGGCATCACGAAACGGCTGCACGTTGCCCGAGGGCGATCGGAAGACCCCTGTAGCGTCGACGGGCTTGCCGCCGTCCATGGTCCGATACTTGCCGAGGGCATCGTAGTTTTCGAAGGCAAAACCAAGCGGATCAAATAGCGAGTGGCAGCCGGCGGCGCAGGCGTTCTGAGCGTGAGCGGCGAACGACTCGCGGGTCGACACCCCGGGCGGCGGCGCTACCGGGGCGGCGACCATGTCCGGAGGGGGCGGCACCGATCCGCACAGGAGACCCGTGTAGATCTTGTGGCCACGCTTGACCGGGTGCGAGGCGACAGGCGACGCCTTGACCGACAGGAAGGCAGCCCGCGTGAGCAAGCCGGCGCGCTGCGCCGGATCAAGCATGACGGCGCCCGTCGAGCCGGGGACCATGCCATAGAGCTTGGCGAGGGGGGCATCGACGGTCGCGGCGTTGGACACCAGGAGAGACTTGAAGGTGCCGTCACCCTCGAACAAGGATCGAACCGCGAAGGCCGCCGTCTCGTCCACCATCGCACGGGCTAAGACGGGTCCGAACTCGGGGAAGGCCTTGGGATCCTTGGGGGAGGAGGACAGCAAATCGATGCCCAGCCACTGCACGTGGAACGCCGAAATCATCTGGCGCGCGCGTGGATCCTTCAGCATACGCAAGGACTCCCTTTCGATGTCCGCGGGAGTTGTCAGCGTGCCCGCGTCAGCGGCGGCGAAGAGGACGTCATCGGGCATCGAGCGCCACAGAAAATAGGACAGGCGCGACGCCGTCTCGTGCTGCGAAAGCCGGATCAGATCACCTTCCATACGCGCCGGTCCTGCCCCCAGTTCGGATTGATACAGAAAACTAGGCGACAGGAGCATCGCTTCGAGGACGACACGAACGCTGTCGAGAAAAGGCATCTTCAACGCCGTCTTGACCTCGCCGAAGTATCCGACCAGCGACATGACCTCGCGGTCCGCCAGTGGTCGCCGGAACGCGCGACGGCCGAACTTTGTAACGAATCGCTGTACACACGCCTGTTCACCGATGGCGACGGGATCGCAATCGACGATGGCGGCAAGTTTGCCAGCGGCGCCTCGGCCGGCGCGCTCGGCCATTTGCAGCAGGTACCCGACGTCGTTGGTCGACACCACGCCCGCGTCGCTGAATCCGTTCTCGCCGCGGCTTTCGGCGGGTAGCACGTCCGCGGGCGACGTGGAGTCCCCAAGCAGATCGCGCAGGGTGTTGTTAATCTCGTCGCGCGTCAACCGGCGGAGTGGGCGCGGACCAGGTTTATCCAGGACGACGTCGGGTAGAGCGCCCGGGTTGCCACGCACGCCGGGAGCTGCAGGACCAGTGCCAGGAGTTCCCACCGTGTTGTTTTCGCCGGCACGGGGCGTTCCCGGGGCCGCGGGTCCTGGGCCGGCACCGGCTTGCGAGTCTTCGCCTGACGCGCTGGGCCCGATTGCACCCGAGCAGGCCAAGCCACTTGCGACCAGCAGAGCGATGAAAGAAAAACGCATGCTCACCTCTGCAAGGAAGCCGCCGGGAGGGCTGTTTTGGTTACAGATATTTCCTCCAATTGCGCCGGACGCTGCAAAACCGTCAGCGATCGGCCAATACAACACAGGCCAATACAACACAGGCCAATACAACACAGGTAGGTGGTTGGAGCACCCGCCCCGGATGACTGCGCGGTTACGGAGCCTTGGCCGCGGGACAGGGGATCATCTTGTCACCGATGGCGACGTCGTCTATCCACATCGAGATCGGAATCGACGTCTGGTAGTTCGTCCAGCCGACAGAAAGTGTGGTGAAGATGGGCGCGATCCATTCGGTGCGAGCCCCCACGCAGGCCGCTGCGAACTTGACCACCGTCTGGTCACCCACGCTGACACCATCCATCCACAACCGCGAGGTGTTCCGAAGCATTCCGGATGCGGGATCTTTCGAACCATCGAATTGCCACTGCAAACATGACCAATGGCCCGTTGGAAACGGTGTTTTCGACGTGGCGGCGCAGTCATTTGGCTGGTAGTTGGCCATGAAGTTCCTGTACATGGCGCCGTATGCGTAGATTGCCGAAGTACCGCCCGGAAGCGCGCCGCTGGCAATGATGTTATTCCAGTGAACCGCGCCGACGGGGCTGTCGGTCAGCCACACCATCATTCGCCCGTACATATTATTATTGGGCAGCGGCAGCACCGGGGCCCCGATGCGCATGCGCGCCGCCGCGACGCCTCCTGGCGTCTTCACCAAGATCGCCTTGGTCCCACTAAAAGTTTTCGCGCCATCCACGACAAGGGTGGCACCGCCCGTCAGGGGCGAAAGGATCCAGGGTCCGCCGGGTGGCATCCCGAGGGCGTAGCTTTCAAAATTGTCACACAACATGGCTTCCTTGCAGGTGACTGCCAAGGAAAGGGGCGTCGCCGCGCCGCTATCATCGGCACCGGCCCAAGCGTCAACCGGCAGCACGGGCGGCATCGCGGCCGGCCCATCTCCAGAGGGGGCAGTCGAGTCATCGCGGATCAAAATCGCCATCGCATCGGGAGGTGCCTTCGACATCGACGCCGGCATAACATCCACATTGGGCATCGGATCAGGGGGATGGATGAAGGGTTGGGCCTTGCGCTGCCCCGAGCCACATCCGACGACGGCTATGATAGAGAGATGAATCGCCGCCGCCAAGACGGTTCGAATCACAGCCGTACGCATGCGCGTACTTTGGGCCGCGTGATTGGCACCGTCAATCGTTCGATACATGAATTAAAAATTGAACAATAAATGGCAATTGATGAAACCTAATTGCGTCCTCGGGACATGAAGCAGCCAGTACAAATCTGAGCTCAAAGCGCAGTCACGAGAGATGATGCCGGTGACTGACGGCGTCGCGAAAATGACGGGCCTAGGAAAACGGCCTTCGTTTCGCTTATGCTCCGACGAATATGCTGGTCGACCGCGAACGACAATGGACTAATCTTCATTCAACCTTGAATTCCGTCAGTCTGCGCGGTTGCTGCCTGACCTGGCTCACGCGGGAACATCGCGTCGGCCGGGGCGATCCGGCTCTTGGCGTCGGGAGCCCGTGATGGGCATCGACGACGTGGGGATAAGCGGCCAGCGTGGTTTCCCCGATACCTCGTTCTCGGCCATTGTACGTGCGCGGGATCCCGATGCGCCCGAGTATCGACAGCACCTCGGGCGACTTATCGAACGGTACTGGAAGCCGGTTTACTGCGTGATTTGGCATTCTTGGACGCGCGATCCACAGGAAGCCAAAGACCTCACCCAGGATTTCTTTGCCACCGTCGTGCTCGACCGGGGCCTGTTGGCCAGCTACTACCCCGAACTGGGAAGCTTTCGCAGCCTCGTCCGCGCGGCCCTGGGCAACTTCATGAAAGTCACGCGACGGGACGCGGGCCGGATAAAACGCGGTGGTGGTATCGCTATTCTGTCACTGGACGATCTGGGATCCGACCCTGCGGATCTGGCGTTGGCAGATCCGGGGCAGACACCCGAGCAGCTATTCGACGCCGCCTGGAACGAGATGGTCGTGCGGCGAGCGATTGACCAATTACGAGAACACCTCACAGCAGCAGGCAAGGCGGCCACCTTCGAGGCTTTTTCCCGCTACGAGATCGACGGTGAGCGCGAAACCCTATCGTACGCCGATCTGGGGGCGACCCTGGGCATGACTGCCGGTCAGGTACGTAATGCGCTCGCTGAATCCAGGGCACTCTTGCGGCAGCTGGTGACTGAGATCGTGCGCGAATACGTCGTCGTCGACGACACCGCCGGCCTGGCCGCCGAGCTGGCCCATTTGCTCGGGGCTTAGTCGCATGGCCGCCAGTATCCCCCGCGCACGCGTGGCCGATCGGGTGCGGCGGGCACTGCAGGAGGCGTTCGAGCATCGCCTGGCAGAGGCGGCTTTGGCGCAGGGGCTTTTGACCGCCGAGCGCCTGGCCCAGGCGGTGACCGAGTGCGGCGCGCGAGGCCCAAACCGGCGTTTGAGCGACGTGCTGGTCGAACACGGGTGGGTGGACAGGACTGCCCTCGACCTGATACGGGCCGATCTGCTGCGTGACGATCTTTCCCGGCCGTCGCTGCCGCGATCGAGCGCAATGCCTGACGAGGCCCGCCCAGCGCTAAACCAGCCCGAACGCCAGATAGGAGATTTTTTGCTGGTAGCCTTGGCGGGTCGTGGCGGTGCTGGGGAGGTCTGGCGGGCATGGGACAGACGATTGGAGCGCTGGGTGGCGGTGAAGATCGCGACCGCAGCCTGGGGATCGGCGGCGGTGCGCGATCGCTTCGAGCGAGAGGCCCGCGCGGTCGCACGCCTTGGCCACCCGAACATCGTGACCATCTTGCAGACCGGCGTACACGAGGGTCGCCCCTACCTGGTCATGCCCTTCATCGTGGGCCGATCCCTGGACGGCGTGCGACTGCCTGAGCGTGAGGCGCTGCAAATCATGATTGCGGCGGGTGATGCTGTCGAGCATGCCCACCAAAACGGCGTGGTCCACCGTGACATCAAGCCTGGCAACCTGATGCGTACCCGTGATGACCAAGTCGTGGTGCTGGATTTCGGCCTGGCGGCGCTGCGTGAGGACCATGTTGGATTGACCCGGCCCGGGGATGTGCTGGGCACAGCCGCCTACATGGCACCGGAGCAGGCGCGGGGCGAGGTCACAACAGCTTCGACGACCACTGATGTTTACGCCCTGGGAGCGACGCTTTACGCACTTGTATCTGGCCAAGCTCCGTTCCAGGGGGGATCGTTCGCGGAGGTGATCGCCCGGGTTGGCCGGGGCGGGGCGCCGTCGTTGCGGCGTCTGGCGCCCCACCTTGGGCGCGGCCTCGAGGCCGTCGTGGCCAAGGCCATGTCCTTGGATGCCGGCCACCGCTACGCCAGCGCTCGGGCGTTCGCGGACGATCTGCGACGCCTCCTGGCCGGAGAAGCCCCCCTTGCCCGGGCGCCGGGCCCAACGAGGCGAATTGTACAGCGCGTGCGGCGGCGCCCGTGGGTGTTCCTGTCGATCGTCAGCCTGGTCGTCTTGGTCCTGGTCGTCGCGGCCGCTATCGCCCGGGCCCGTTCGCAAACGGCGATGGCGCTAAACACCCTGCGCGACTTGGCCCGCGTGTCACTGACGACGGCGCTCGAACTGCGCCGTTCGGGCAACATGGCCGGGATGCAGAAGGTCGTGCCGCGTATGCTCGTCGTGTACGAGCAAGCGCGCGAGCTGGCGCCCGGGTCGGCGGAGGTCGAGTACCTGATGGGGCGGCTTTACCGCGAGGTGCTCGACGAAAGCCGCGCCATCGAACACCAGAATCGCGCGCTTTCGCACGAACCGGACTTCGCGCCCGCCTTGTACGAACGAATCGTACTGCAGTCACAGCGCTACGGACGGCAGTTGGATCGCGCATGGGCCCGAGCACGCGTTGTGCTGGGCGGTGCTGCGGCAGATCGCGCGTCGATTGAAGCGACGCCCGACCTGGCTACCTTGCAGTCGGCATTGCTGCGGGACATTGATCGGCTGTCTGCACTGCCGACCACAGAAACTGACGCCCGGGTCGCGCGTGGCATCCTCGCCTTCCACCAACGTCGGTTTCGCGAGGCGCGAGACACATTGGCTGCCGCGGCGGCCAGCGCCGGGGATCGCGAAGAGTTGTGGCTCACCCTCGGTCGCGCCCTGCGCGCGCTCGATCTTGAACCGGAGGCCGAGCAAGCGTTCAGCAACGGCCTGGCCCGCGACCGTGGTTTCGTTCCCTTGCTGCTGGCCCGGTGCGAGGCACGCGCCCGAGGGAAAAACCGCGACGGCGCTATCAAAGACGCGAGTGCGGTACTGGCACTCGATCCCGCCGACGCCGAGGCGCACCAGTGCCGCGCCATCGCGTTGATGTATGGAGGCCATGACACCATGATGTCGGGCGGCGACCCGCGGGAGGCTTTCGTCAGTGCTGAACGCGACTTCTCCCACGTGCTTGTGCGAGAGCCGGCCCGGGTGGAGGCGTGGTTGGAAAGGGGCAAGTTGCGGCGCTACCGCGGGTTGCAGGCCATGCGGGTTGGCGGTGAAGCTCTCCCCGATCTGCAGATGTCAGACGCCGATCTCAGCCGGGCCATCGCGATCGAGCCGGGTGCCAGCAGCGCCCACGCCGAACGGGGTCGTACCCGGACCGTGCGGGCCCTGGCCCGCATGAGATCAGGGGTCGATCCACTACCTGACATGGCTGCGGCAGAGACCGACCTTGCCGAGTCTCTCCGGCTTGCGCCTGGCAGTTACGGGGCGCTGCACTGGCGTGGCGATCTGCGCGCACATCGGGCGGCGTACTTAGCCGTCGTCGCGACCGGAGGCCCCGCCGCCGCTCTGGCCGCCGCTGAACCAGCCATGGCCGCCGCCGAATCCGATTTTGCCCTGCCGGTTGCTGGCGGAACTCCCTGGGCGCTCCTTTATCGGGGCGCCATGAGAACCCGGCGAGCGCGCCTGCGGGCGCTCGCTGGGCTTGATGCCAGCGCTGATGTGACCGCCGCTGGCGCCGACCTCGACCAAGCGGCCCACACTTTGTCGGGGGTCGCCGAACTGTGGCTGCGGCGTGCCGAACTAGAGATAACCTTGGGGCTGGTCGCGACGCGACCGGGCGACCGCCAAGCCGCGCAAGCCCGCGCGCGGGTTTTTGCCCATCGGGCGCTTGCGATTGATCCCCTTAATGACAGCGCACGAAGCGTTAGATCAGGACTCGGCCGGGCCGGCGCCAGATAGTCATTCCAACCGATTTCCTGGGCAAGCCCTCGTGGGACAAGAAAGTTTCCAGACGATTCTGACCAAGCGGAACATGATCTTCCATGAAGTTCAGGTCTCGTTTGCCATCGAGCCTTTGCGTGGTCTTCCTGTCCGCTTGCGTCGGTCAGGTCGATGTGGATATGGACCCGTTGTCTATACCGCAGCCCATGGATCGGCTACCGCCGGGCAAGACGTTACCCCCGCCGGAATCACCATTAGGCAGTGGCGGCGCCCCCGTCGCTCTGCCTGGTGCACCGGCGGTTCCGGGGGCCTGCACCGGCCGCCTCAAATTGGGGCGGCGGTTGGGACTGTTGACCGAGGTCGAGTTCGAGAACGTGCTGCGCGACCTGCTAGGGGCGGCGGCTCTCCCG
>JAYUUT010000288.1:0-9195 GCA_043754455.1 Myxococcales bacterium | reverse complement strand
GGGACCGAGGCCGAAATCGTCCAGCGCCTTCTTGCGGGGGCGGGGGCCTCCCGGGAGGCGGACTTGATGGCGATGGAGGGTGTGTTGACGGCGATGTTTTTCTCGCCCTCTTTCCTGTACCGCACGGAAGTGGGCACGCCCGTCGCGGGCAAACCGGACGTCCGGGCATTGGATCCGAATGAGGTGGCCGCGCGACTTTCCTTTTTGGCGACCCTGGCCCCACCAGACACAGCGTTGTTGGAGGCCGCAAAAGCGGGACGGTTAAAAGATGGTGCTGAACGCAGCCGGCACTTCGAACGCCTGTCACAAACCGAAGCGGGCAAACGCGCCCTTTCCGTGTTTGTCCTGGAATGGTTGGGCGCCAATGAAGGAAAAGTTCATACAAAATCCCCCAAGTACCTGACGGGGCTTAGTGCGGATTTTGAACCATCGGCCCGATTAAGCGCTGAGGGCGCCATTCGAAAGGTGGTTCTGGAAAGTCCTGATCCGACCGTGGCGGGGCTGCTGACGACCGAGGCCTATTTGGCTGATCCGGCGATTCAAAAAATTCGCCAGGCAGCGGGTGCCGCCAAGACCGCGTCGGGCGACAACGACATGACCGCCCGGAACGGGTTGATGATGCATCCGTATGTGCTGGCGGCGCACACCAAGGAAGACGGATCGTCGCCATTTCAACTGGGCGTTTTCATGCGCGAGGTTTTTTTATGCGAGTCCGTCCCTGCGCCCCCGGCCAATGCAGCCAACGAAGCGAAAAATGATGTGCCGCCTGGACTGACGGTCCGCGAAGGGCTGGATTACAAGACCAGCGCCCCTATTTGCACGGGTTGTCACCGGCAGTTTTCCGCGCTGGGATATTCCTTCTTACCATTCGATCCCGTGGGCCGCTGGGTAAGACAGGATCCGGTTGGGAAGCCCTGGGACCTGTCCGGAACGGTGACGCCCTCGGTTGGTGCCCCCATCGCTTTTATAACCCCGGCTGAACTGACGCGCGGCTTGGCCAAACATCCCCAGGTTCAGGCGTGTTTTGCCCAGTCGGCGTTGCGGTGGGCGCTGGGGCGTGGGCTGGTGGCGCAAGACGAAACCTTCTTGATCGCCGTCAATGAGGCGGCGGTGCGCACCCAGGGGGGCGTGGCCGCAATCTTTTCCGCAGTGGTTTCTTCTCCAGAGTTCCTCAACGTCGTAGCGGCGAGGTAATCCCATGTCGATCAACAGCCTTCACAGTCACCCTCTGCTCTCGCGCCGTGGGATTCTTAAAAATGCAGCGCTGATGACGTTGCTGACACCCGTACTGCGGCGTCGCGACGCCTTCGGTGCAGGGGCCCAGTCACCCCGCCGCGTGATTCTGATCTTTACGCCTAATGGACCCATGAATGCCACGGGACCGGCGTCTGGGACGGAAACCGCATTTGCGATGCACGATTGGTGGAAGGCCTATGACCGTCACAAGGCGGATGGGATCTTCCTGTCGCATATGGCCGTGACGGGTGCAGGCGTGGTGTCCGGTGGGGGACACGGCCTTGGGGGGCAGACCTACAGCGGTTTTGGCGCGGGGGCGAATGGGGACATGTACGCCAATAAAGGGCCCACCATCGATCAGGTCATCGGGAAAAGGCTGGAAGCCGAAGGCCGGGCGGGGCTTAAACGATCCGTGGTTTGGGGAAACGTCAGCGTGAACCGCGGGGGTGGAACCGGGGATGCCTTTTGCGCGTCATCGGGCCGCAACATCACGCCCGAAATGGATCCGTCGAAGGCATGGGCCGAACTGTTCGCTGGGTTCATGGCGCCGAATCCGAGCGAGGCCACTGTCAAACGGGCGTCAGCCCTGATGGCGCGTGACCAAAGCGTCCTGGATTTCGTGAACCAAGACTGCAAAGCGACCCAGGACATTCTTGGCGCCGAAGGGGTTCGGTTGCTGGACGATCACTGCACCTCATTGCGGGCGATGGAAAAAAACCTGCGCACCGGGGGCGTTAGTGCCGCTGCCGGAATGTGCGCCAAGCCGGCCAATCCCGGTGCCAAGGACTGGCCCAACCCCGAGAACATCGACGCGCAGACGGGATCGTTCATTGATCTGGCGGCGACGACTTTGGCCTGCGAGCTGTCCCATGTTATCGCGTTTCAATTCGGGGCCCAGGGGGCACGCAATCGACTGGCTACTAAATATGCCGTTCCTAGTTCGCCCAAGGCTGATTCAGGTGATTCGGGGCCGTCACACCACCCCTGGACGCACCAGGGAAATTCAGAAGAAAAGAAAACGGCGATGAAGACGTTCACGTCTTTTTATGCGACGCAGGTCGCGCTGCTGGTGGACCGGCTGAAATCGACTCGAGACGCGATGGGGAAGCCTCTACTGGATTCAACCATGGTCTTGGTTTCGTCAGAATTGGGGGGCAGTGAAACCAACGGTGATGCCCACATCACGGGATCGATGCCTGTTGCGCTGTTCGGCGGTGGCCAGGGCATGTTCAAGACTGGGCGCTACATTCACGGAAAATCACCTGCCAACAACAGCAATGGCAGCGCGGGTCAAGAGGCCGGGCGTGATATGGCGCGGCTGTTGGTGTCGCTGATTCAATATATGGGACTGTCGGATGTAACGACCGTGGGGGCGACGGGCGTCAAGGGGCGACTCGAGACGCTACACGGCTAGCGTCGACCATACGGTCTAGTTCAGGCGTTCGGCGCCGCCCGTTTTTGTCCCGTAGATCAGCTCCCACCCCTTGCGATAAGCAGGGGACGCGATTTGTGCGGGGCCGTTATTGGTCAGACGTCGATCGTCCGGGACGGTGCCCGCAGCTTGGGCGGGGTCGTTTGTTGCGACTTCGGTTTTGACATCGAAGGCGAAGGGAAAGTCCGCCCGCGGGGTCAGGCTGACGACGTCGCCAGAGATGGGCTTACCTTCTTTGAGCGGGTGGATCTCACCCAGTTCAGGGGGGCTATCGTCGCCGCGTTTTCGCAACACCTGGAAGCCTTGGTTGTCCTCCGTTCGCCCCACGATAAGCGCGATGTCGCGTTGTTTCTTGGGTCGCGCGGCGCGTCTGGTCGAAGGTGATTTCGCCATAAAGTTGGTTTCAGTCTACGCGACCCGTGCCCGTCGATCCGTTTTGAGTTCCAAACTTCGCCTATGGCATGCCGAGACGCGTGATGATGGCCCATTCGGCGGCGGTGACAGGTTGAACCGACAGGCGGCTGCGTTTGAGCAAGACCATATCGGCAAGTCCAGGTACCGCGCGCAAGCTGTCCAGGGATACAAGTTGTGCAAAGGCGCTGTCAAAGGCGATGTCGATGCCGAACCAGCGGGGCGCTTCGGGTTTTGATCCGGGGTCGTGGTGATCGTGTTTCGGATCAAACTGCGTGGGATCGGGGGTCGCCGCACGAATCACCCGGGCGGTGCCTGCAACGCCAGGCGGGGCCGCGTTCGAATGATAAAATAGGACGCCGTCGCCGACCGCGATCTCGTCCCGCAATAGATTGCGGGCCTGGTAGTTACGAACGCCGTCCCAGAACGTGCCGCGGGTTTTGGCGCGGGCGAGGTGGGCTATCGAGAAGGTCTCGGGTTCGGATTTCAACAACCAAAAACGACGGGGCATGGGGATCCTTTTTGCGCTAGTAGGGCGTGGGGGCGCCCACGGCGCGGTAGCAGGCGGCCAGATCCTGCCAAAAACCGGGATAGGTTTTCGAGACACATGCAGGATCTTCGATGGAAATCCCGGGCCGCGCGAGTCCTAGGATGGCAAAACTCATGGCCATGCGGTGATCTTTATAGGATCTGACGACGGCAGGGACGATGGGACGTGGTTCGATTTGCAGCCAATCATCGCCGTGGCTGACCTGTTGTCCCAGCCGACGAAGTTCAGCGACGGTGGCGGCCAGTCGATCGGTTTCTTTGATCCGGATGTTCGCGATGTTGCGGATGCGCGTCGGTCCTGTGCACAGCGGGGCCAGCGCCGCAAGGGTCATCACCGTGTCCGATATGTGGTGCATGTCCACGTCGATTCCCTGTAGCGGGGCCCCCCCGGTGACCGTCGTGCCGGTTGTGGATTTTTCCACGCGCGCACCCATTTGTTCCAAAAGGTCAACGAAGGCGTAGTCACCTTGAAGGGCTTTGGTACCAAGGTGAGGCACAGTCACGCGCCCCCCCGTCGCGACGGCTGTGGCAAAGGCATAACTGGCCGACGAGGCGTCGGGTTCAATCGCGTACGTAAGGCCGGTGTAGCAGGCGACCTGGTGAACGTGAAACCCCGGACCTTGTTCGTCGATCCGACCACCGAAGGCTCTGACAAGACGGCGGGTAATTTCCAAATAGGGACGGCTAACCAGGGTCCCATCGACTTGCACGTGGATGTCGCCGTCGGCCAGACCGCCCGCCAGCAGCACAGCGGAAAAATATTGCGAGGATCGGTCGCCACGCATTTTCATGTGGCCCCCGGGCAGGCGGCCCCCGTGAATGTGAAGCGGCGGACAGCCCGTGGGGCAGTCGATGCGGACACCCAACTGCCGCAGGCCATCGACCAGATCCGCGATGGGACGGACCGCCATGGCGTCGTCCCCAACCAAGGTCACAGGGCCCGGGACGTGGCAACACAGGGCCGCCAGAAACCGCACCGTCGTGCCGCTGTTTCCGACAAACAAGGGGCCCGTAGGTGGGCGCAGGCGGGCGCGTCCGCCGCGAACCACCATCGTCGTGGCGCCCTGGATCTCGATGCCGATGCCTAGCTGGGCCAGGGCCTCATGCATATGCCGTGTGTCGTCGCTCTGCAGGACCCCGTGAAGGACAGTGTCACCTTCGGCCAATGCCGCCAGGATAAGGGCGCGGTTGGTGATGCTTTTTGAACCAGGGACCGCCCAGGTCAGGTCCAGCGCGGGTCCGGAGGGCAGGGGGGGTATGGCGAGCGGTCCCGCAGGAAACGACGAAGGCATAGGGGCAGAGGTTATCAGGTGTGGTGGGTCATAACGGGGGGCCTAGAAAGACGTACGTACGCTAGAATGTTTAATGTACGTACGTTATCATAAAGCATGACGGTATCCGAACTGCGTGCTGATATTTTCAAGATTCTCGATCAAGTGATCGAAACGGGTATTCCCGTCCAGATTGAACGTAAAGGGCGAATCGTTCGCCTCGTTGTCGACAATCCACCCTCGAAACTCGAACAGTTGGTGCGTCGGGACGACTTCATTCGAGGCGATCCCGATGACCTCGTAAATCTTGATTGGAGCGGCGAATGGCAACCCTAATGCTGGACACCCATGTGGTCGCATGGCTCTATTCGGGGAGGATCGACAAGCTGCCCGAAAAGGCGAAAGGGCGCCTTGAAAGCGATGCGCTGATGGTGTCGCCGATGGTTGTGTTGGAACTGCAGTACCTGTACGAAATCGGCCGCCTGGCGGTGGGCGCCGATGTGGTCATTGAAGACTTGGGAAGACGAATTGGTCTGAGCCTCTGCGACACGCCGTTTGACATTATCGCCCGCGCGGCACTCGCCCTGTCGTGGGCACGGGATCCTTTCGATCGCCTCATCGCTGCCCAATGTCTGGTCGAGCAGGCGCCCCTATTGACGGCCGATGGCAACCTGCGCGAACACCTGTCCCTGGCGATTTGGGAATGAAGGCGCCTCAGGGCTCAAACACGACATCGACCCAGTAGTTTTGGCCAAAGCTGTTCTCCGATGGAAAGGCCGACGGACCATTTTTAAAGATGCCGTTCTCGCTCCCTGTTGCAGCGCGCGCCGCGTGCAGGGGGGGCGCATCGCGGCCCATCGTATTGAAGAAGTTGCCCGTATGAGCGAAGCGACCTGTCGTCGTATGGTAGGACGCAATGTAGGAAACGCCTGCGGCAATGCTGACAGGCGATGGGAATGCGATTTGTTGCCAACCCGACGGTGTTTCGTTGGAAAAAGTCGCGGTCGCCAACGGCGTGCCATTGGTGGCCCACAGGTTCGCGATGTGCACACCGCTGTTCTCAACAACTTTGAAAAAACGCAGCGCTGTGATCTTTCCGGCGATGTCACTTTTGAAACGAACGCCAAGTTCAGCGCCGGGGGGTTCGAAGGACACCTCGACCGTGGGAACCGATGTGGTGGGCCACAACGAGCAAGGGCATGGATAGGCCGAGGCATCGGCCGCGTCGATCGCCGCATCGGCTGGAGAGGCAAGGTCTGGCTGAAAGGCGTCGGCCACATCCTTATATGCGATAAGGCTGGAATCGCCCAAGGAGGACGGACCCCGGTCGGCCACCACATCCCCTGAGGCCGTGGGCGCCAGGACATCGCGCCCTTGCAGGTCAATTGACACGGCTAGGTCAAGGGTGGCCCCTGCGTCGGCCGTCACTGGGAGGGAGCGCAGGTCGTCTGGCGGCGCCAAGGTGTCAAGGGTGCGGGGCGTTTGCGAACCCAGATCCAGAGACTTCCCAGAGGGGGCGTCTATGCTTTCAACCGCGGCTGCATCCCCCGGGGGATTCTGGAGCAGGCCCGGTTGGGCCAGATCGACGCAGCCGACAAGCCCCAAGCCTACCGCCCCCGCTGTTCCCCACACAAACCGCGCACCCGCACCGTGACAACGGAAGGACATCACCTCTTAGAATATCATGCGCAAATCATGAGTGCATAGTCTAAAACCGGGAGTGCCCTTCCCCATGGCTTGGGCGGGGCGGCTAGGGCAGTGTCAGTCCTGCTTCGTCCATGGTCGGTCCGATGCTCGCCAGAAAGTCCCCTATGACAGCGGCTGGCTGGCGCTTCTTTAGGCCTAGCGCCATGGCCCGGCGGCTCGGCTCACTGTCCTGACGTCCAAAAGACAAAAGGGCCGTCTTCATCCACCGATCTACGGCGGCCTGCTGTTTGATAGCGGCGTGTTCGGCCTGCCGGATACAGGCCAGCAGTTCCCGGGCGCCTACCTGTTGGTGATCTTGTTCGTCGTTCACGATCGCCCGCGCCATATCGCGGTGGGGCGTGAAGACCGATTCGGTGTATTCCTGCAACTGCCAAAATCCGGCGCGGTCATACAGAAACCGCGCCAGCGAAACGTCGAACCAGGTTTCAACCGGGGGCAGGGGGCATTGCGAAAGCCTATCTTCTGCGCGGGCCAAAAGGGTTTGCGGTGGTTGTCCTGTGGCCGTCGCCCAGATCGTAAGCACAGCGTCCAGATGTTGACGTTCTTCTTTTGCGTGGGCGCCGACTTCGTCGTGCCTTTGCACGTCGGGTGCCAGACCACGGGCGTACACCCCTTCGAAAAGCCGCGCGGCCCCCAGTTCCCGGTAGGCCTGCGCGCGTAAGATTCGATCCAAAAGGCCCACCGCCTCATCGCCCAACACAAGGATGTTGAACGGGGCGGCGGCCTTTTCGGTCACGACCTCACACCGTGGCGCGAACGCCCGAACGTGCGGCCTTGCCTTTTGGGGCGCGGGTGCCGTTGCTGACAGCAACGATCTTTCCCGACCGGGCCGCGTCTGCCAAGGCCACGGCCTTGTTGGTCCGTTCCCAGGTGAATTCCGGTTCGGTGCGGCCAAAATGGCCGTAGGCGGCGGTCTTCCGGTAGATCGGGCGGCGTAGATCCAATTCCCGGGTCAACGCTGCGGGGCGGGCATCGAACAGCGCGCGCACGATTTGTGCGATGCGATCTTCGGAAATCGTGCCCGTGCCAAAGGTCTGAACCATCAATGACACCGGCTGTGCGACGCCGATGGCGTACGCCAACTGGACCTCGCAACGACGGGCCAGTTTCGCGGCCACGATGTTCTTGGCAATGTAGCGCGCAAAATAACAGGCCGACCTATCCACCTTGGAAGGATCTTTGCCCGAAAACGCACCGCCGCCGTGGCGGCCCATACCGCCGTAGGTGTCGACGATGATTTTCCGGCCCGTCAGACCCGAGTCTCCCATCGGCCCGCCGACCACGAACCGGCCTGTGGGGTTGATGAAGAATTTGGTCGCCTTCGAAATCAGTTTGGTCGGAAGGATGGGCCGAATCACCAATTCCATCACGGCTTCCTGGATGGCCTTGTATTTGGCTTCTTCTGTGTGCTGCGTGGACACAACGACAGCATCAATGCCCAACGGGCGGTGTTCGGCGTCGTAGCGGACCGTGACCTGGGTCTTGCCATCGGGGCGGAAGAATTTAACCGCGCCCTTCTTTCGGACTTCGGCCAGTTTGCGCGCCAGGCGGTGCGCGTACTGAATCGGTGCCGGCATCAGCTCCGGGGTTTCATCGCAGGCATATCCGAACATCATGCCCTGGTCGCCAGCGCCCTGGTCGTCCTTGGTGTAGACGCCTTTGCCGTCCACGCCTTGCGCGATGTCGGGGGACTGTTGTTCCACAGCCACCATCACGCCGCAGGTCTTGTAATCGAACCCGCCGGCCATGTCGTTGTAGCCAATGTCCTTGACCGCCTGGCGCACGATCTTCGGGAAATCCAGGATTGCCGTGGTGGTGATTTCGCCGGCAATCATGACAAACCCAGTCTTGGTCAGGGCTTCGCAAGCCACCCGCCCGTGTGGATCCTGGGCCAGGACCGCATCAAGAACCCCGTCCGACACCTGATCGCACAACTTGTCAGGGTGGCCTTCGGTGACGCTTTCGGACGTGAACAGATACTCGGACATGGGTGTGTTCTCCTAAACTATTGAACGCGAGGGACGCGGAGTTTCCCAGCCTAAGGGCCTCCCGTCAACCGCCAGGGTTTTCATTTGACTGCGGGCCCCGGTCGGGGTGCAATTAGGGGGACCCCCCGTGATTGGCCAGCGCATCAATAATTACGAGATCGTGTCGCTTCTGGGCGAAGGCGGCATGGGGGCGGTGTACCTGGCGCGCCACCCTGTTATCGATCGGCAGGTGGCCGTAAAGGTGTTGCGGCCCAGCCTGGCCGCCGACAGCGAATTCGTCGCCCGGTTCCTAAATGAGGCGCGGGCGTCGGCCGCCATTAACCACCCGAACATTGTTCAGGTTCTGGACGTGGGGACACTGCCCGGAACGGCGACGCCGTTTCTGATGATGGAACTTCTGCAAGGCGAAAGCCTGGCGCGGCGGATCAAACGGCAAGGGCGTATCCGCATAGGCGAAGCTGTCGACATCGCTTACCAAACCGCAGGTGCATTGCTGGCGGCGCATGCCAAGGGAATCGTTCACCGCGACCTGAAACCCGATAATTTGTATTTGGTGCCGGACACCCAATATCCAGGGCGGGAACGCGCGAAGGTTCTGGAT
>JAYUUT010000287.1:0-4468 GCA_043754455.1 Myxococcales bacterium | reverse complement strand
TCGCCGAAGTTCTTCAGCCAGCGGCGCCAAGAACTGTGCTTCCAGCGCTGCAATCGCTTTCGAATCCAAAGCGGCGCATGCCGTCGCCAGGTAAAGATCGGCGGCATGGACGACGCCTAGCGCATCGAGGACATCGTCGCTGTCCCGTGCCGCGGTGGCCAATCCCTGCATGAAAACCTCATCTAGGAGGCTAAGCTCTGGCCAGGCCCTGCGTCCGGCGGCGGTGGCTTCACGCAGCACCCGCGCGAGGTCATCGCCTGGTAAGTTGATGCGCTGAGCGTCGGTCATGTGACGCAAAAATTCCTGCGACAACCCCATCGCAGCCAGTGTGCCGCGCTTGCACAACGATAGCAAGCGCGTTCCCCGATGGCCCGCTCTTGCGATACGATGGCAGGCTCCCTCCCTCATGACCTGCCTAACCGACGACACGGTTTTCGATCTGGTCCAAGGCCAGATCACGGGTCCCGCGTTGATCGCCACCGAACAACACTTGGCTTCGTGCGGACGCTGTCGGGAAGGTGTGGCGGCCTCGGCGCGGTTGCTTGGGGGCCCTTCGTCCAGCGCCAGCTTCGCCCATGGCTCGCGGCGACAGGTGCTTGTCCGTGGCACCGTGATTGGGCGCTACACAATCCTTGAATCGATCGGTGTCGGTGCGGTCGGCGTCGTCTACGTCGCCCACGACGCCCAGCTGAAGCGCCGGATCGCCCTGAAGATCCTGCCCGCCGAACGCAGCGACATGCGCGAACGCTGGATGCGCGAGGCCCACGCCATGGCGCAGGTGTCTCATCCGAACGTTGTCACTGTGTTCGACGCTGGGGTTCACGGGGACATGGTGTTTATCGCGATGGAATTGGTCGGGGGGAAAACCCTTGCCGAATGGATGGCCGAAACACGCCGCGGTTGGCGCGAGATTCTGCCTCTCTTTCTTGATGCCGCGCGCGGCCTGGAGGCCGCCCATGCGGCCGGTTTTGTTCACCGTGACTTCAAACCACACAACGTCCTGGTCGGGGACGACGGACGGGCGCGGGTGGCCGACTTCGGGTTGGCATGTATGTCCGATAGCCCGGTCGCGGACGCGTTGACCACGACGGGCGCCTTGGTCGGCACTCCCGCGTATATGGGGCCTGAACAATTCGCAGGTCGCGAAGTCGATGCCCGCACCGACCAATTCGCATTTTGCGTGACCTTTTTCGAAGCCTGCTGCGGCCAGCGCCCGTTTACGGGAAACGAGCTTGCCGCTGTGGCCGCAGACGTGACCCGCTGTGTGGTGCCGCCCCCGCCCCCCACGACTCAGCTGCCGCGCTGGCTATTCGAAATTTTGCGCCGGGGGTTGGCCAGCGATCCGAATCGGCGACACGAAACCATGGCCGAACTGATCACCGCCACTGAACGCGGCATGGCCCATGAAACGCGACGGCCCCGCACCCGCCGGGCCATAGCGTTCATAACAACGGCGGCGCTGCTGGCAGCCGGTGCCACAGCCTGGATGTTGTCGCTTCTGGCCGCTGGCCGCTGTGGCAATGGCACGGTCGAAGCCGCTGAAGACTGTGATGACGGCAACGACAGTGACACCGACGCCTGCCTCAATAGTTGCAAGCAGAGCCATTGTGGCGACGGCTTCGTCAGGGCTGTCGTCGAGGAATGCGACGACGGCAATAAGCACGAGGGCGATGGCTGCACTGCCGTCTGCTTGGCCTGCAACGGTGCCAACAAATACGTGGGACGCAACGGCCACTGCTACACCCGCCACGACGACTCCCAGCCATACCGCGAAGCCCGGCTGCGCTGCCGAGAGGAAGGTGGCAACCTGGTCACGTACACTTCCGGCTACGAAGCCGCTGAAGTGCTGAAGGCGCTTCTGCACGGACGACCGATGGGCGTGTGGACCGCGATGGCGCGCAAAGGGCAAACCCCCTTTTGGGACACGCCCGAACTCATGCCGACGAACGTCCTGGGAATCGACTGGCGATCGCCGGCTGAGGCGACGGAAGGTGAATGTGCCCTCCAGGAGCCGATTCTCAGCGAGAATCCAATGCCAGAATCGGGCGTGTGGTCACCGCGGCCCTGCGCCACCCCTGCGCCGTTCATTTGCGAACGTGTTGCATGGACGGTGCGTGCGCAGGACGGTCACGCCTATCGGCCGTATCTGCGAAACGAGAACTGGAAGACATCGGCTGAGACCTGCCGCCAGGTCGGCGCGCATCTAGTGACCATTTCAAGTGCCGAGGAGCACGCGTTCGTACGAGACCTCTTCGCAGGTCAGATGTGGCTTTCGGGACGTGTAGACAACAAAGGCCGATTCGCATGGAGCACAGGCGAACCCTTCAACTACACCAATTTTGCGGTGAATGAACCCGATGGTTCATTGCCGCAATCGAGCTGCCTGGCGGTTGACGTGGACGGCCTTTGGCATGACCGCCAATGCACAAACGGCTACGCGGCGGTCTGTGAGGTGGACTAAGAAACGCCTCGCGTTGGTCGAAAAGATGTCTCAGTGCCGCCAGTCGCTTCGTCGGCAAGTATGAGGGTGAGCGTGCGCCCGAAGGCTGAGGGGTTTTGACTCGATTCTGGTCAAGTTGTTTGAGGGACGCCTGAATCCGTCACCTCACAAAACGTGTTGAGTTTGGACGACTGAGCCTTGCATCCGGATGGGTGGGCATGGCGAAATCATAGTGCTGCCTGGGCCGGACATGTTTGATGATGCTGCTTCGGTTTGACGACGTTGTTGCTCGCCGGGCTGCCCGCGCGCCGTGCGTGTGTGGTGGGTCCCGAAACGCTGCAAATTTTCGGCGCTCGCCACGGGGCTTTCCGCCCACCGCATCAGCAGACGTGCGGCGACTGGCACAAACCTTCAGCCGAGGGGGCCGTCGCGATCACGCCCTTCTCTTGACCTTGTATAACAGCGGCGCCCGCGTCTCCGAAATCGCGGCAATCAGACGCTCTCAGATCATCTCCGACAGCACGACCTCACTCATCCTCCAGGGCAAGGGCCACAAGGAAAGAAGCGTTCCCCTATGCGCCAAAACCGCCCGAATCTTGGAACTATGGCTCAAAGAAGTCAGCGGCTCCCCCGCTCCGGACACTATCGAGACGATGATACAAATGCCAAGTTTCATTTGTCGAACCGAGCTTGGAAATGCCGCCGCCACACGAGGGCCAAAAATGCTGGCGCCTCTAGAAATGGCTGCCGCCTTGTCTTCCTAATTCTGGGAGGTCCGTCCGACGCCGAGTTGCTTATGGCTGTAGGTTCGGGCCTCTTGGTCGCATCTTCTCAGATTGCGACGCACGCCGATCGCGTTCTCAAAGATCCCAGGGCGCGGCCAGCCTTTGCGAAATTCGTCGATATGTGGCTTGAGATCGGAAGGGTGGGTCTTCTTCACAAGGACAAAAAGCTCTTCCCCGAATACACGCCCTCCGTTGCCGACCCGATGCTGTTTGAGACGCAGACCTTCGCCGAAAACATTGCCTTCGGGGGCGACTCTTCGCTCGAACGTCAAGGGCGCCGGATTTTCGCCAGGAAGACAGAGGCGCCTGTCCCTTCGGTCGCAGTTAATCGGTAACCAATCCGAGACACATTTGACAATGGCGTGATGGCAGCGACACCCGCCCCGCGCCGTCGTCGACGCGCCCACGCTGCTTTCTGCGCCCCCTTTGCCCTAACCCCGGAGGTTCGCCAGCGGGCCCCTGGTCGCTGTTGGCAGGATGACCTGGCCCTCGGGGCCCTTGGTGACCTCGATGCCGAAGGTGTCGCCGGGCACGCCCATCGCGTTCATCAACGACACGAAAAGCTGGTTGCTCCACGGCTTGGTCATTTCACGCCAGTTCACGGTTTCGCCTTCCGGGTACTTCCCGGTCATGGGGCCTCCCGTGTAGCCCGCGTACGCCTTGGCGTAGGTCGTCTTGCGCATGTCACCGAAGCCCAAGTTTCGCCCGGTCTTGAAATAGCCACCACACGATCCGATCAGGGTGAACGGCACACAGAGCGCGTTGTGGCTCCAGGGCCAATCCTCGGTGCCAGGTCCGTGCTCGTTGGTGCAGCACACGACCATGTTGTCGAGCAGCCTTCGGCCCGCTTCGCTGACCGCTGCCAGCTTGTCGACCATGTACGCGAGCTGTTCGTTGTACCAAGCCTCGATCTTCGTGACCTTCTCGGCGCTGCCGCCCCACGTGTGCGAGACACCGTGCCAGCCGCCTTCGGCTCCCGCGATCCAACGGTGGCTGCGATCTTTGCGTGGGTTGCTAACCCCGCCGCCGCCGCTGTTCCACTTGATCGTGCCGATCCGGGTGATGTCGCAGGCCAGCGCCATCACCATCAGGTCCATCTGCAGCTTGCCCAGTAGCGGTGCGTTGTTGTCGTCGTCCCACTTGATCTGCATACCCAGGTCGGGCGTCTTGCAGGTCGCGCCCGGGGCGGCCTTGGGGTTGTCAATGTCTTTCTCGATCTGGCGAACGCCCTCCAAGTGGGTAT
>JAYUUT010000286.1:0-20585 GCA_043754455.1 Myxococcales bacterium | reverse complement strand
GACCCCGCGGGTCAGGGCGGTTCGTCGCAGCGAAAACGAATCTTTAATGGCGGGGGCGCCGTGGGTGGTGTTGATGACCACGTGAACGTCGCCGTCCAGCATCCTATCGACACAGTGGGGGCGTCCTTCGCGGACCTTGTTCACTCTTTCGACGTCGACGCCTGCTTTTTTAAGATGTTCGAACGTCCCATTGGTGGCCAGGATTTTGAACCCCAGGGTCCGCAGGCCCTCGGCGACCGTCACAGCGCCCTCTTTATCCGCATCTTGCACGGACAGGAATGCGGTCATGGGTTTGTCGCCCGGAATTGGCAGTTTGGTGCCGGCGCCCAATTGGCTTTTGGCAAACGCGGCCTCGAAGGTCTTGTCGATGCCCATGACTTCGCCGGTCGATCGCATTTCGGGGCCCAGCAAGATGTCGACGCCGCCGAATTTGGCGAAGGGGAACACGGCTTCCTTGACCGCAATATGGGTCGGAATCACTTCCTTGACGCCCATTTCGCGCAGGGTTTTTCCGACCGCAATTTTCGCCGCGATTTTGGCCAGCGGCACGCCCGTCACCTTCGATACGAATGGCACGGTTCGGGACGCCCGGGGGTTTACCTCCAAGATGAAGATGCCCCGGCCGTCGCGTGGCACGGCAAATTGGATGTTCATCAGACCTTTGACCTGAAGTTCCAGGGCCAAGGCCACAGCCTGGCGTTTGATTTCGGCAATGGTTTCAGGCTTTAGGGAAAACGGCGGCAAAGAACAGGCTGAATCGCCCGAATGAATCCCGGCCTCTTCGATATGTTCCATCACGCCGCCGATGACGGCATCCGTACCGTCCGCCACGACATCAACGTCCACTTCGATGGCGTCGCGCAAAAATTGATCGACCAGGATGGGGGCGCTTTCGTCGCCACCCACGCCGCCTGCGCCCAGGCTTTCCCGGCGCGACGCTTCGAAGGCCTGAATGACGAAATGTTCCAGCCCCGATGCATCGTGGACGATTTCCATCGCCCGGCCGCCCAATACATAAGACGGACGAACCATAACCGGGTACCCAATCCGTTCAGCGATGGCGCGCGCTTCGCCTAAGCCATGAGCTGTGCCCCAGACCGGCGACTGAAGGCCCAGTTTTTTCACCAATTCCCCGAACCGCTGCCGGTCTTCGGCACGATCGATGGCATCGGCGCTGGTGCCTATCAGGGTCACGCCCGCCTTTTGCAAAGGCACCGCCAGCCGCAGGGGTGTTTGCCCGCCGAACTGAACGATGACCCCGTCGGGCTTCTCGATGCTGATAATTTCCAGCACATCTTCGCGGGTCAGCGGTTCGAAATACAGGCGATCCGACGTGTCGTAGTCCGTCGAGACCGTTTCGGGGTTGCAGTTGACCATGATGGTCTCGAACCCCAGTTCGCGCAGGGCCATCACGGCGTGAACACAACAGTAGTCAAATTCGATGCCCTGGCCGATGCGGTTGGGGCCACCGCCCAGGATCATGATCTTCTTGCGGTCCGTAACCCGTGCCTCGTTTTCGGCGGCGGGATCGGCCAAGGTGCCATTTTCGTAGGTCGAATACAGGTAGGGCGTGCGGGCCTCGAATTCGGCGGCGCAGGTGTCGACCCGTTTGTAGACCGGTCGTACGCCGTGGCGGATGCGCGCCTGGCGGACGTCTTCCTCGGATACGCCCGCCAGTTTCATGATGCGGCGATCAGACATGCCGCGCTGTTTGGCGTGCAGCAACGCGGGCCCATCACCCAAAATGTCCTTGCCGCGTCCCTTGACCGATTCGTCCTCGGCAACCATCTGGATCAACTGGGCCAGAAACCAGGGATCAATGGCGGTCAGCGCGTGTGCCTCGTCCAGCGTGACCCCAAGTCGCAAGGCTTCGGCCAGTTGCCACAAGCGATCCGGTCCGGGCGTCTGGATAAGAACCTTCAGGTCATCAAGGCTGGGCACCCGTTCCAGATCGAAACCCCAGCGGCCAATTTCCAAAGATCGCATCGCCTTGCCGAAGGACTCCTTGAAGGTCCGACCTATCGCCATGACCTCTCCGACCGATTTCATCTGCGGCCCCAAAGTCGTATCAGCGCCTGGGAATTTTTCGAACGCGAACCGCGGAATCTTGGTCACCACATAGTCGATGGTGGGTTCAAAACAGGCGGGGGTTTCTTTGGTGATGTCGTTCGGGATTTCGTCCAGGGAATACCCGATGGCCAGCTTGGTCGCGATCTTGGCGATCGGGAACCCGGTGGCCTTGGACGCCAGGGCAGAACTGCGCGACACGCGCGGGTTCATTTCGATGACGATCATCCGCCCATTTTTGGGGTTGATGGCGAACTGAATATTGGATCCGCCGGTTTCGACCCCGATTTCGCGGATGACCGCTATCGAAGCGTCGCGCAGCACCTGGTATTCCCTGTCCGTCAGGGTCAGGGCGGGCGCAATCGTGATGGAATCGCCGGTATGAACCCCCATCGGATCCAGGTTTTCAATGGAGCACACGATGACCGCGTTGTCCTTGCAGTCACGCATGATCTCAAGTTCGTATTCCTTCCACCCCAGCACCGATTCTTCCACCAGCACTTCGCCACGGGGGCTTTGCGTCAGGCCCCACATCATCTTGGTGTCGAATTCCTCGGCGTTCCAGGCGATGGCCGCGCCTGATCCGCCCAGCGTGAACGAAGGCCGCAGAATCACCGGGTATCCAGATCCTGTGCTGGCGGCGATTTCTTGCTGGATTTCATGCGCTTCTTTTAACGACCGCGCATAACCGGACAGCGGGACGTCCAGGCCAATTTTGCGCATGGCCTTTTTGAACAGATCGCGATCCTCGGCCTTTTCGATGGCGTCCAGCGATGCGCCGATCAGCTTCACGCCGTATTTTTCCAGCACGCCCGCCTTGCCCAGATCCACGGCTAAATTCAGGGCCGTTTGGCCCCCTAAGGTGGGCAATAGGGCATCAGGACGTTCGCGTTCGATGATCTTCGTCACCATTTCGACCGTCAGCGGTTCGACGTACGTGCGATCCGCCAGTTCGGGGTCGGTCATAATGGTGGCCGGATTGGAATTGACCAAGATGACCCGGAAACCTTCTTCCTTCAGGGCCTTGATGCCCTGCGCCCCCGAGTAGTCAAATTCACAGGCCTGCCCGATCACGATGGGGCCTGACCCAATCAGAAGAACGCTTTTGATATCCTGGCGACGGGGCATGGTAAGGCTGCGGATCCCTTCTGGCTGCGTTGGGGTGGAATATTTAGCAATCTGAACGAGGCGTCAACCCCGGGCCTTGAAACGACCCTGCGGATCTAGGGTAAAGGCGTCGGGGAGGTGTTTCTCAATTCCGGGGCGGTGCGTGAGGTCCACAGACCAGCCCAGTTGTGCCATGCCGCCAGCAATTTTCAGCCGGATGCGTAGGCTTTCCTCGGCATCGGACGCGAACAGCTCGATCAATGGCAGGGCGGCGACCGCTTCGTCTTTTAGCTGCAACAGCGCCTCAGCCGCGGTGTACCGGACGCCCTCGTCCATGTCTTTGAGGTACGGGGCCACCAGGGCCGGAGCCTGGTCGTGTTTGAACCCGGCCAGGTGATTCATAAGCTGAATTTTCTTTGACGGGTCGCGTTCGTACCCAGGTTCGTGGTGGTCCAAGACCTGCTTTAGGGCCTCCAGTTCTTGCTCGTTGCTGGCAATTTTTTGCAGCAAACGCAAGGGCCAGGATATGGAATCCGCACTGAGCAAGTATTTGCGAATCGCGGGAAGCGCGGCGGTGCCTTTTTCGATCATCGCCTCGAAAACCCAGGCCTTTTCCTGCTCGTCCTCGATGGTCTTGTCGTAGACGAAACCGAACCGACGCAGTAAGCCGAACAGCGCCTGGTCCGAACCATCAGCCGCCAGGGCCTCCAGGGCCTTCCAGCGGTCGGCTGACTGGGCGTGTTTATTCACCGCGCGCGCCGCGTTTTTCTCGCGGTTTCGCACATCACGTTTATCTTTCGAGAACAGATCGAGTAGGCCCATGTCCGGTTCCGGTCGGCGAGTCTATACCACCGCAAACGGCGAAATGGGGGGCGATCGGGCGAAGATCGTGGTGCAATGGTCCCCTATGCAAAAACTTCGTGCGATCACATTGTCTATTGTGGCTTCGGCCCTAGCGGTTTCGTTTCTGGCGCAGGCGGCCCCCCCTGCGGCCCGAAGCCGGGGACAGGAAAAGGCTAAGAGTCCGGCAAAGGCTGCAAAGCCAGCGTTGCGCCCCCCCTGTGCGGCGGACAACGGCGGCCTGACGGTGCCCGAAGGCTTCTGCGCTCTGGTGGTCGCCGAGGGACTAGGGAACGTGAGAAACATCGCGATCGCATCCAACGGCGACGTATTCGCAGCCCTAAGCCGTGCCGATGGCGGGTTTTATGTCCTCCACGACAGCGACGGCGACGGTCGCGCCGACAAGAAAGGGAAATTTGGCGATATGGGGGGGACCGGCATAGCCATTGGTCAAGACGCTATTTATTTCGCGCCGGATGATCGTGTGCTTCGTTATCCTTGGAAGGCAGGTGCCCTTGAACCGGACGGCCCGGCCGAAACCATCGTGACCCTGCCCGCGGGCGGTCACAGCGCCAAACCCTTCGTCCTGTCCAAGGATGGCGGGTTGTTTGTGGACATCGGATCGCGCACCAATAGCTGCCAAGAAGGCGACCGAAAGTTGCGGTCGCCGGGAATCAAGAACTGTCCAGAGCTTTTAGGGCGTGCGGGCATTTGGCGTTTCGATGCGAACAAACGTGGCCAAGCCTTTTCGGATGGGAAACGCTGGGCCACAGGCCTGCGCAACGCAATGGCCTTGGTCTTCGAGCCTGGGACGGGAAAGCTGTTCATGACGACCCACGGACGAGATCAGCTTTCTGACAACTGGGGCTTTTCAAAAGAGGACAACGCCGAGAACCCCGCCGAAGAGTTCGGTCCCGTGCCCGAGGGGGCCGACTATGGCTGGCCTTATTGTTACTACGACCCCCGGGCCAAGAAGAAAGTCCTGATGCCTGAGTACGGCGGCGACGGTAAGAAGGTCGCAGACTGTGACAAGAAAACCCAGCCTGCCATTGGGTTTCCGGCCCATTACGCGCCCCTTCAGGCGGCCTTTCAGACATCGGGTTCCTGGGGTGACGAATACCGCGGCGGCATGTTTCTGGCCTTCCACGGATCGTGGAACCGGGCCCCCTTACCCCAGGCGGGCTACCGCATTGTGTTCGTGCCGTTCAAAGACGGCGTGCCTACAGGGGCCTGGAAAGATTTTGCGATGCCATCGGGCTCTCCAACCCAGATTCGCCCTTCGGGCCTTGCCTTCGGGCCTGACGGATCGCTGTTCATCGCCGGGGACGCGAATGGCAAGATCTGGCGCGTCCTGAAGAAATAGTCAGGTTGTCGCGGGAGGGCAGATGCAATTTCTCGCAAAAGAAAATAGCTAATTCGCACTAGCAAAGAGTTTTTTAGCAAACTCTTGTTTTGGTGTGAGTTACTCTTCGGGTGTGTCTGCCATCGTCCGCACACGCAGCAACCGCAAAAGACCTTGGCCGTTGCACGCTTGGCCTCTGTGGATTGTGCTTTTTTCGTGCAGTGCAGGACCTGCACCGGACGCGACCCACGATCCTGCCGAAGCTGACCTAGCGGCCGGGGGAACGCGGCCGACCGGGCGTTCTGGGGGAGCTTTTGGGACGGGCGGGTCGATGGGATCTGGGGGGAACGTCGCCCTACCGGATTCCGGAAGCGAGATTGACGCTGGCGGAGACGGGGCTTCGGACACCGCGGTGGGCACGATCGATGGGGGCGCCTCGGTCGACGGCGCCCCGGTCCGGCATCCTTCAGACTTTGTGTTCGACGACCGCAAGCTTTCCACCTGGCGAATCGTCCTGACCGATGCGGATTTGAAAAAACTGGATGCCACAGCGGTCATGGAGACATTTGTCCCCGCGACCCTGCAGGTGGATGGGGAGGACGTCGGACGCGTGGGGGTCCGCTACAAGGGCGCTTACGCGTCGTTCCGGGCGTGTTTTGTCAACGGTGTCAATACTTGCAAGAAGCTTTCATACAAGATCGACTTTGCCGAATACGACCCGCCCAAACGTTTCCACAGTCTGAAGAAGATCAATCTACATTCGCAGACCCTCGATGGCACCCACCTTCACGAACGGCTTGCCTACCAGGTCTACCGACAACACCACATCCCCGCGCCGCGTTCGGTCCATGCCAAGGTCTACGTTAATGGCCAGTACAAAGGGCTTTTTGGACTGACCGAGAACATCGATGGTCGGTTCACTTCCTACGCGTGGCCAGGCGCGGGCGACGGCAACCTGTACAAAGAAGCCTGGCCCTTGTCCGCAGATCCCAAGTATTACGTCAGTCATCAAAAGACCAACGAACCCGATCCGGGTGACCCGACCAAACGTGTGGTTGCCCCAACCAAAATTCTCGCCTTTCAGAAAGAGTTCGTTGCCGCAAGCCCGGCCGAAAGGCCCAAGGTCCTCGATTCGTGGATGAACCTTGACTACATGTTCCGCGTTCTTGCGGTCGACCATGCGGTCGGAAACTGGGACGGCCCGCTCACGTTCTATTGTTCCGGCGGTAGCACGCAGCCCTGCACGAACCACAACTACAATTTTTACGAGGCCGAACGCGAAAACCGCCTCTGGCTCGTGCCGTGGGACCTTGATGCCGCCTTCCAGTTTAGTCTTGCGGCCGAACGGGCTATCCAGACGCCTTGGGATCAGCCACCCGTGGATTGTTTACAGCGTTTTCAGGCGTTTCCTACTGTCGCTGTCGTTCATCCCGGATGCGATCGCATTTACCGTGCTTTGGCTCTGGCCGGCCGCGATCGTTTTGTGACAGCCATCAACGACTTGCTCGCCGGGCCGTTTAACCCGGCCCGTATGCGCCGAGATCTGGATGTCTGGACGGCACAGATAGCCGACGCGGTACGCACCGACGCGGCTAGCCTGCCCTTTGCCGATTGGCAAAAACTCGTGGCGGCCCTCAGGGCCAGGCTTGATCCCCTGCGCGACAAACTTATCGCCATCCGCGACCGCAAACCTTGGACGCCGCCTCCGTGATCACGACCACCGTCGAAAGAAAAGACCCATGTTTTCACTGTCGATCATTCCCTTCATTCTGTTTTCTCTTGTAGGCCAGGCGGCGCCACAGGGCACCATCCCGGTTTATGCCTGTATCAGTGTCCCCGCCAACGAGAGCACGAATGCACGGTATCGTGAACTGGCCGAGGCGGGCTTCACGACCAGTTTGACGGGATTTCCCAATCTGCAGGCCGCGCTAACGGCGCTGGACGCTGCCAAGGGTTCCGGGGTGACCATTTTTGTGATGTGCCCCGAGTTGAAAAATGATACCGCCGCGACGGTTCGCAAGCTGGCCAACCACCCGTCCCTGGCCGGTTACCATCTGACGGACGAGCCGTCCGCGGCTGCCTTTGCAGATCTTGCGACCTGGCAGAAACAAATCCAGGCCATCGATATGGTGCATCCCTGCTACATCAATTTGTTGCCCATTTACGCCAGCAACAAGCAGCTTGGAACCGCTTCCTACAAGGACTATGTCGATCAGTTCCTGAAAATCGTCCAGCCGCCTCTGATCTCTTTCGATAACTATCCAACGTCATTGGGAAAACTGAACCTGAACGTTTATACAAACCTGGAAATCATCGCGGCTGCAGCCCGATCCGCCCACAAACCGTTTTGGGGGTTTTATCAATCGGTTGTTTGGGATGCGATGCCTTCGCGCACGATCGCAAATCTGCGCGTTGAAACCTACAGCAACCTCGTTTATGGCGCGCAATGTATTCAGGCCTTCACCTACTGGATGCCCCCGTTTCCGGCCCATCGGGACGCGCCTATCGACATCAACGGCAAACGCAGCCCGTTTTATGATCTGGTCAAACAGATCAACGGCGAGATTCGCGCTTGGTCGCGGGTTTTCAAGGACGTGCAGGTCGTGCAAGTGACCCATGCCGGCCAGATCATTCCACCGGGCACCCAGCCCTTCGTGGCGAAGGCCGGGCTAAAACGCCTGGATGTCGGCACCGGCAACGTGGTGGTGTCGTTCTTAAAAAATACAGGCAAGGACTACATTGCCCT
This sequence comes from Myxococcales bacterium, assembly GCA_043754455.1. GTDB lineage: Bacteria > Myxococcota_A > Polyangia > Fen-1088 > Fen-1088 > JAYUUT01. The sequence continues at coordinate 12,483 of JAYUUT010000286.1, read as the reverse complement.
TGTGAACAAGGACATCCACCGCAAGCTGAATCTCAAGATCGGTTTTGACAACCCACGCAAGGTTGTCGAAGTCCGCAAAGACGGCCCGGATCGGCCGGTCACCACATCGGCGTTTACCATCGACCCTGGGGACATGCTGGTCTTTCAGATCCCTTCGGCCTAGTAGCCCGGGTGCTGAAAACTGCGCAATGAGGGCCTTGTCCCCGTAAGATGGGTGGCCCTGATGCGTGTTCTGATCGTGATCGTGAACTACCGAACGGCGGCCTTGGTGCAGGACTGCCTAAGGTCACTGGAACCCCAGATCCGTGCGTTCGGGGATACCCGGGTGGTTTTGACCGACAACCTGTCGCCTGATGACAGCGTGCCGGTGCTGCAGGCCGCGATCGCGGCCAACGGATGGGGCGGCTGGGTGGATTTGCGGCCCCTTGATCATAACGGCGGGTTTTCCTACGGGAACAACCAAGGGATGCGCCCGTTTTTTGAAGCAGGGGACAAACCCGCGTACGTATGGCTGCTGAATCCAGACACTCTGGTTCGGGAAGGTGCGCTTGGGGAACTGGTGGCCTATCTGGATGCGCATCCCACCGTGGGCATTGCCGGGTCGCGTTTGGAAGAACGTGATGGAACCCCCCAATGCAGCGCCTTTCGATTTCCCACCGTTGTCAGCGAATTCGAAGGGGGCCTGCGGCTGGGCCTGCTGACGTCGCTTCTGTCCCGGTTCGTGGTCGCGCCACCAGTGGTTGATGAAAATGTCGCGACCGACTGGGTTTGTGGCGCCAGCATGATGGTTCGCCGACAGGTATTCGATGCGGTGGGATTCCTGGACGATGGCTATTTCATGTACTTCGAGGAATTGGATTTCTGCCTCCGGGCGCGCAAGTCAGGTTGGCCCTGTGCCTACGTTCCGGGCTCACGCGTGATCCATCTGGTGGGCCAAGCCTCGGGCATAGGACAGAAGACCTCCGGGATTCCCAAACGTCTTCCGACCTACTGGTTCGATTCACGGCGGCGGTACTTTGTGAAAAACCACGGTGTTTGGTACGCCGCCCTCGCCGACGTGGCGTTCGCCACGGGATTTGGCGCATGGCGCGCACGGCGGGTGATCCAGGGGAAACCAGATTCTGATCCCGAAGGTCTGCTGGGGGATTTTGTCCGCAACAGCGTGTTTCTGAAGGATCTGATAAATCCTAAAGCACCGTGATGTTGATCATCTTGGTGACGCCCCCGTAGGTGACCGCGATGGTGGTCATGCCCATACGAATGGCGCGCACGACCCCGGTCGCGTCGACCGTAGCGATCATGTCGTTCGACGATTTCCAGGTCGCCCCAAACTGCACGCGCATTGTGGTTCCGTCGGTGAAAACCGCGTCCAGTAAGACACGCAGGGGCTGGCCGACGGGCAGGGATGCGTTTTCGGGCGTCAGCAGAAGATCTTTGGTTGTCTTGGCCATAACATCCCCGCAACGCAGTTCCGCGCGGCCAATGACGTTCATATAGGTAACAGCAATCGTCACTGTACCGGCTGCTGCACATCTGATGCGATTGCCACCCAAAGACTGAGCGACCGTCGGGTTCGACGAAACGAACATCGCCTGGTTGCTGATGTTGGTGGTCGCGCCCCCTGGAAACTGGGCCACAGCCTCGAAGACGACGATGTCCCCCACCATGCGGGCGCTGCCCTGGGGGCTGACCACAATTTGGACGGGGATGCCGCTTGGCGCCTGGACCAGCAGGGTTGTGCTACCGGTGGTACCGGCAAACGAAGCGACGATGATTCCCTTGCCTGGCATGACGCCCGTGACAAGTCCCCTGGTGCCTGGGGTTGATCCGACTGTGGCTATCCCCCCGGTCATCGACTGGTTCCACGTCGCCTGTTCGGTGACGATGCGCTGGGTTCCATCCGAATAGGCCGCCAGCGCCGACAGTTGCTGGCGTTGTCCAACGTCGATAGTGGGGTTGGGTGGCGTGATGCTGATGCTTGTTATTCGGGCATCAACAACAGTGGCCATAGCAGCCGCACGAAACAGCGCTCCCTGGGTCGTTTGGGCGATCACGGCCACGGCCCCCGATTTGTCAGCGACCAGAATTCCGTTTTGAATGCTGTTCCCGTTTGCGGGCAGCACCGACCACATGACTGAATTGGTGACGTCTTGAAACTCGGTCGGCGAAATTTGCAGGAAGGCATTGAACTGTACCTTCGTCCCCACGGGCACGAACGCGTTCTGGGGACGGATGACCAGCCCCGTTGCGACCGGCGATACCATATCAGTGGCGGGCCGCGCGTCAGGAGGAGGCAGGATGACCGACCCCCCCGCACCTACGGGAATACCGCCAACACCCCCGACGCCGACCATGCCCCCGATACCCGGGGCTCCTCCGCGCCCCAAGCCAAGTCCGCCCCCTCCTATTGCACCGCTTCCCCCGGTTCCGCCGGGTGCTGATCCTCCTGACCCGGGCATGACCGCCGAACCGTCGCGTCCCGTCCCCGGCTGATTCCCGCCTCCGGTGGTGTTTCCCCCTTGGAAGCCGCCAATTTCAAGCGGATCGCGGCCACAGCCGGACAAGGTCAAAAACGCAAAAACGAAAGAACGAACAAAGCTAGAGTGCGGGCGGTTCATCTGTAACCTCTTCTAGACGGGGCTTGGTTGCTGCATTGTACCAGGTAACGGGGGCCTTGGGCCTTGTTTAGACACGCGAAGCCTCCCGGGTGGTTGGGGGCAGGGTCCAGGCGTTATCATCAAGTTGTGAATCGGTCGACGTCGCGAAAATCTTCGAACCGCGGATGCCGTCCCGCAACGGGCGACGCGCCTTTTTCTGATTTTCTGCAACGCGGCAATGAAAGAGCCGCCCGTCGCAAGAAGCGCCGCCGCACCATCATCATCTCAGTGGGTGTCCACGTCATCGCGCTGGCCGCCGTCCTCGTCTATTCCCTTTGGGATGTAGGGGAACTGTGGGGGCCGTCCGTGGGTGTGAAAATGTTTAGGCCTGACAAGGTCCCACCTGCGGCCCGGGCGAATCCGCACTAGCGGACGCCCGTTCCCGTGATCGCGCGGGGCGCCAGGTCTCTCCGCTGGTTGTGCCAGCCGGGCCAAGGACCAACCGCCACAGCAGCGGCAACTGGTGGACGCGGTGTCGGCACCAGATCGGCTGACTCCGCCTCAGTCGCTGCCCGGGGCGGCCTTGTCGGTTCTGCGGGCACGAATGGCCTCGCATTCACGCGACATGGCAGACCTGATGTCAGCGATCATGGTGCTGCGCTACCCCATCATTCGTGATCGGGCGCAGGCCATCGCGGACGACGTGGATCTGGCGCGGCCCTTGACTGGGGATGCCACCGAACTCAACGCGCTGTTGCCGGCGAAGTTCTTCGACTACCAGGATGAACTACGCGTGCGTGCGCATGCGCTCCAGGCCGCCGCCGCACAGTCCAATGCCTACGCGGTCGCCGACGCCTACGGACGTTTGTCGGAAACCTGTGTGCGCTGCCACGCCACCTACCGGCAGGGGCGATAGGCCACCTTCCTACCCAACCAGGGATCGGCGCGGTAGCACTGCCGTCCGATGCGCACCCTAATGCTGTTGCTTGCCAGCAACGTCTTCCTGACCGTTGCCTGGTACGGACACCTTCGCTTCAAACAGGTGGCCCTGTGGAAGGTTGCCGCCGTGGGGTTCGCATTTATCTTCGTGAAGGCCTGACCGTGGCACGCGCGTCGCTTCGTCGGTTGGTGGCCCTAGGCAGGCCAGAATGGCGCCGGCTGTTGCTGGGAACGGCGTTTCTGGTTCTAGGCAGCGCGATGAGCCTGGCCTATCCGCAGGGCATGCGTCTGGTCATCGATGGCATTCTGGATGGAAAACAACGGGCCCTGATCGATCGGGCCGCCTTGGGCATGGCGGCGGTTTCCCTGCTGTTCGGGGCCTCCATTGCCATCCGGTTCTATTTGTTTTCCGTAGCGGGCGAACGGGTGGTGACCCGGCTTCGGGAAACGCTGTACCGGCATTTGCTCGATCAGGAAATCGGATTTTTTGATCAACGGCGGACGGGCGAACTCACCAGCCGGCTTTCGGCCGATACATCCGTTCTACAAAATGCCGTCAGCGTGAACGTGTCCATGGCCCTGCGCAACGGCGCCCAGGCGGTGGGCGGGGTGGCGCTGCTTTTCTATACGTCTCCGGTTTTGACCCTGTTGATGCTAGCCGTGGTTCCTGCTGTGGCCATCAGCGCGGTCTACTATGGAAGGCGCGTGCGCCGGTTGGCGAAACAAACCCAGGACGCCCTGGCGCGGGCGGGCGAGATTGCTGAGGAAAGCCTAGCGGGCATACGCACGGTTCGGGCGTTTGCCGCCGAACAGGGCGAGGCGGCTCGGTACGAGACGGCGGTCGAAGATTCGTTCGCGCTGGCAAAAAGGCGGATTCGCGCGGGCGCCAGCTTCATGGCGGGGGCGGCGTTTGCGGGCTACGCGTCCGCCGCGCTGGTGTTCTGGTACGGCGGTCGGTTGGTGGCGCAAGGCCGCATGACGGTAGGGGGCCTGACCACGTTTTTGGTCTACACCTTGATGGTGGCGTTTGCGCTGGGGGGCCTGGCGGATCTATGGGCGGATTTCATGCGGGCGCTGGGGGCTGCTGAACGCGTATTTGAACTGCTTGATCGCGTTCCGGCTATGGCCAATACGGGCGGGGACGAAGTGCCGCAGGTCGCCGGTCGGATTTCACTGGCTGCGGTCACTTTCGCCTATCCATCCAGACCTGACGTCACCGTGTTGCAAGGTTTTGATCTGGACGTGAACCCGGGTGAAGTGGTGGCCGTGGTGGGGCCATCCGGCGCTGGAAAATCTACCGTGGCGGCGCTGGTCAATCGTCTTTACGATCCACAGGGGGGCGTTGTCGCCCTGGACGGGGTTGATCTGCGCCGGTTGTCCCCCCCGTGGCTGCGCCGCCAGATTGGCGTGGTCGCTCAGGAGCCCATTCTGTTTTCGACGACCATCGCGGCCAACATTCGGTACGGTCGTCCTGATGCCACCGATGCGCAGATCGAAGAGGCGGCCCGGGTCGCCAATGCCTACGGGTTCATCACTGGGTTTCCTGATGGATTTTCAACCCAGGTGGGAGAACGGGGCGTGCAGTTGTCGGGCGGACAAAAACAACGGCTGGCCATCGCCCGCGCGGTTCTGAAAAATCCCAAGATCCTGATTCTGGATGAAGCCACCAGTGCCCTTGATGCCGAAAGCGAACACCTGGTCAAGGAGGCCCTGGATCGGCTGATGCGTGGGCGCACCACCTTGATCATCGCGCATCGCCTGTCCACCGTGCGCGATGCAAACCGGGTCGTGGTCGTTGACGGCGGACGGGTCGTACAAAACGGATCTCACGCGGCCTTGATGGCGCAGGACGGTCTGTACAGGCGTTTGGTTGAACGCCAGTTCGTGGGTGCGGTCAGTTGAAGGTGGCGCTGAACAGGAGGCTGTTCTGTCCGCCCCGTCACGAATAGAACGCGCAATTCCAGTCGCGCCATGCGTCGCGAAGCATCCCCAGTGGGGGACGCGGCGGGCGCCGCACGGTCGTCTGCGGCCGCTTCTTCATGCGAGGTTCCCCCGAATCCACACGCGGATCGTCGCGCAGGCCTCGTCGACGGGGATACGTGGGCCCCAGAACATCGTCGAGATCCGGGCGAGCGCGCTGTCAACCGCCGCCCGGCGTCCGCCGTCGGAGAGTACGAGTGCGGGGTCGTCGGTGCGCGACATCGCCGCGATGTCTTTCTCGCGCAGCATGTCCTCAGCGAGGGCGCGTGGGGACTGCTCGATCGCGGGCAAGCGATCGAGCGAACGGATGATGTGCGCCGCGTCTTCGTAGTGGCGCGCGAAGCCGTCCGGCTCGATGGGCTCGCGAGCGTACCGACGCGAGAGCGCGTCGAGCTTCTCGATGAGCGTGACGACCGGATGGACACATCGCACCGCGTGCGGGCGGTTGTCGGTGTAGCCCTTAAGCTGCCCCCGACGCTCGAGGAAGTCGTGAACGAACGACGTGAGGGGCCGCTCGACGAACGGCACGACGCGCGCCCGGCCGATCTCGAATAACACGTAGGGGCTCATCGCTTCTGTGAGTTGGTCGAGCAGAACTCCGGGGTACCGGCCGATGATGTTGATGCTGCGCGCGTACTTGTCCTGGGGCTTTTGGTCGACTTCGACCTTCACGCCTGGGATGACGAACACGTTGGGAAGAGCCTCGTGGAACGCGCGCCGGGCCGCAACCGGACCCTTGTTGGTGCCTGTCCAGTTCGCGACCGAGGGGAGACCTTTGACTGAACCATGCTGCACCATAAGGTCGAGATCCTCGGAGAAGCGCTCGATGATGCCGTAGCCTTTCAAGAGACTGGTACCGCCCTTGAACCAGAGGTCAAGCCCGGTCTCGTGCAGGGCCCACATGCTGTGCGTGACCCAGTAGTCCTTCTCGACGAGCGCGGGTGCGATGCGCGTCTCCTCCGTCACGAGGGTGAGCAGTTGCGGGAAGTCGCGATCGTCGTGGATGAAGGTCACGTGGCCCGCGCCTCCGCGATGCAGTCTTCGATGAGCGCGGCGATCGACTTCGTCCCGTATGTCGCGGCCATTTCGCTCAGCGTCGCGATGTTCCAGCGCCCGAGCCGCAGCGTGGCGACGAGGTTTGTTCGCAACTCGCTGAGCGCGACGCCCGCCATGTCGTGGTGCTTGATGAGGTCCACCACGAACCACTCGGGCGAGGGCTGCTTCGGGAAGTAAACCCGGCGCAGGACGAAAGGGTGTCCCGCCAACGTGAAGTCGCCGGTGCGCCGCGTGTTGTAGACGAGCGTCGACGCGAACATCGCTGTCGAGCCGAGGCCGAGGGGATTCCAGCGGGGAGGCCCCGAGATGAGGAAGGGCTGGTTGTCGAGTAACGCGCGCAGCAGCACCTTGTCGGAAACCGGCGCGGGGCCAAACTTCGAGGGCACCGGGGTGTAGTACAGGCCATGCGCAGCCTCGCGCAGCCGTCCCTCACGGACGAGGCGCTGCGCCAGCCGTGCCGGGTTCCTCCCCCAGGGTGCGAGGTCTCGCGTGCGGTACGTCCGACCAGCTTTCAACGCGGGCTGTGCAGGTGCGCTCATGGCTCAGCTCCGTTCACAATCTACCGTAGGAAAGATACGGTGTGTGCCGGGATTTGGCAAGCCCGGCCGCCGAGCGACGCCGAGGACGCCGTGTAAGTCCCTCTGGGCCATCTTCGGATTCTACGGCGCGGTCGTTCCCGCCGAGCGGCCGAAGGCCCGCTCCAAGACCGCCGCGCCAGGTTGAGGACCACCAACGTCCTCGGCTGTTGCACTCGAAAGCCGCGTGCGCGCGTTCACCAGCGTCAGCGGCCAGAAGGGACATGAACGACGCAGAAAGGGGCTAGTTAAACTAACAAGAATATCGGCAAATCCGCGCCAAACGGGCGGAGCGCGCCTCGGGGGGAGATCAGCCGGAGGCGGCCGACGCTGGGGGATGCGACCTGCGCCGACAGCGCGGCCACAAGGGCCGATTGCCCGCGACTGAACGAGTCGGGATCAAGGAGCGGCGGGAAAATGGGCTTCGATTCGCTTATCTGGCCCAGGACGGTGTGTACCGGCGTTTGGCCGAACGGCCGTTCATGGGCGCTGTCGCTTGAAGGTCGCGCTAAACAGCAGGCTGTAGCAGCTGGCGCGCGACCCCAAAGCAGCAAAATCCTGGGCGCCGGGCCCCGCGCTGATGACGATGGGGGTGCGCCCGCACCAAGCGGGCGGGGACGCGCCCGGGCGGCCTTTTCAGCCGGACGCGGGTGATTCGGCGGCTGCGACGTGCGGGGAAAGCCTCGCCACGAGGGGGATTGCCCGTGACCGGAAACGTCGCGCTAGGGAAGCGCCGGGGAAAAATGCGCTTCGATTGGCTTATGCTCTCTAAATGGCAAATGATCCAAACGATGATGACTATGCCAAACCCAGCACCTTTGATGATGAAACCCTAAACAAACGCGCCGGTGAAGCGTGGGACGACCTTGAGGAGGGGCACATCGACAAGGATGAATACGAGGAAAAAATAGGCGAACTAGAATCCGAACAGGAGAACATCAACAAAAACGCCCCTCCGGATTGGGCGGACGCCGCCGATGAGGGCCGCGACAATTGGGGGTCGCAGATCGCCGACAAGGACTGATTTTACGGTTCCCGGACCGGGGTACTTTCCCTCCGGCCTAAAAGAACCCCCTACTGGGGATTTCCTCAGTTCCCCTCCCGGGGGTCTTTCCTTTGGACTTTCGACAGTCTTCGGTCCGGATCCGGAGGCCGTGTGCGCGCGTCCACCACGGGCGGCGGACCGTGGTTGTGAGGTGGATGGCGCAGAGGGCGGCGGTTCAAACTAACAGCAAGGTCGGCAGATCCGCGCCAAGCAGGCGGAGCCGAGTCGGGGGGCGTTCTTCAGCCGGAAACGGGTGGGGCTGGGAGCTGAGCCTGTACCGAAACCACCGTTACGAGGGGACGATCGCCCGTGACTGACGGGGTCGCGAAAAAAAACGGTGCGGCAAAATGGCTTCGATTCGCTCTTGGTCATGGTCCGGCAAAAAGGCTGCGCACCTTCACGATCGCATCAACCGCCGCGACGCCGGGCCTTTGCGAGGCAATCTAACCAGGTCAGCAGCACAAGGGTCAACGTGGGCATGGTCCAGTTTGGCGATCATGTCGTTACATTCAGTCGAACGACGCTGGCCTGTTCGGACTCGGACGAGAACATGGTTTCCCAACGGCCTCGTAAGGAATTCACGCGTTTGGCAAGTTGTTTGTGGAAACGGTCGGTGAAAAAGGGATCGCTACCTTCAGGATCGTGACTGGCCAAATGAACGTGATTCGACATGGTGATCACAAGCAAAAAATCGACGCGATGGACCTGCGCGGCCTCGGCTAGGCAATAGATGAATCTATTGTTCAGGGGGCCGCACCAGGAACCGCGACGGGTGGTGAGCTAGGACCGATTGGGAAAAACCTCGCGAGGAAGGGACATGGTGCTGCGGATGTTCGGCAGCCGCGCCGCGAACTTGCGTGCGGACCGTCTGAACGCCGAGCAAATCAACCTCGGAAGCGGGTTTACGAATTTCGCTCACCACCGAGGCCACGCCGCCGGGACTACCTTCGCGTTGAATTGCTTTCTCACCACGGCCACTACACGCGAGGCACGCTGCCTCAAAAATCTGCCTGTTTCAGGGAGTGGCCAATCTTATCTCACCATGCCCGACGCCTCACTACCATTCATCACCTTCGGATCTAAGTGCTATGTCATAGAGGAGAGACTAGTCTCTCCTCTATGTCTCTGATATCCCTGCGATTTAGATGCAATGCCCTGACCCGGTGCCCTTGTAGTTCCCGCGCCTTCTTGGCTCAGCCATTTTCGCCTCCGCCCTTTCCTTCGGCGAAGTAAGCATTCGCAGCCCACCCAATCCCTTCGGTGATGGCAAGAGCCGTCGAGGCATTGATCGCGTTTCCTATGCCGGGTATCCAACCAACAAGTAACTGGGACAACGCCCTCCCACCCACCGCTGCCGAAAAAGTAAGAAGCAGGTCTGCCGCCGCTGTGTGCCTGAGGCTCACACCGTGGAGGCCAGCGATGCTGACGATCATCGCGGTTTGCAAGGAACAAATCACTGGCATGTCCGCACCGGGAATCTGCGCCAGACCCGCTCCGACCGCCGCCGACGCCGCCGACGCCGTGTGTATTACTCCGTGTACTTTCTCCACTTTAGTCAACATAGGGAATTTTAGCACTCTTGGCGGTACTGCGTCTGCAGGTTTTGGAACTTCTTCGAAAGTCCCTCGACCAACTGCCAGGGCTCTCGGGCAGGACGCGCTGAGGACAGGCCTGTAGGCCTGCGGGCCGCCACTGCCACCAACGACAAGGTGGAAGTTCACGTACTTCCCGGAAGCCTTCCGACCCGCTTCCCCGTCGGATTCTGATATCCCTCCGAATTAGATGAAATGGCCCTGGCCTGGACGACTCCTGGACGACCTATGAGACGGTTCATACAAATGCACAAAACCGGATCGATGGTTTCATCATAGGTTGAGCGGCATTCTTGGTTCCATTCTTGATAACGGTATGCTGGTGGAGGCTTTTGGGGGTTATGACCACGACATTTCAGGAGTCTTCGGCAAGTTGGCCGTATCGCCCCCAAGGCCGCCCCTGTCCTAGCAGCTCGTTGATAAAGTCGGACCGAGCCAGAATGGGCGCGGCCGGGTCGGATGCAAGGAGCAGCGAAGCGCCGAATACCCGAGGTATTTCAGCGAGCGGCGACGCCGCAGACGACGCGGCCACACCCTTTTTGGCGACGCGGAGACTTTGTCAACGGGCTGCTATCTCTTGCAGGGCCGAACGCGAGTCCACGGAGCGCCTGCGCATGGGCTTTTCTGTACAGGCGTTTGGTTGAACGCCAGTTCGTGGGTGCGGTCAGTTGAAGGTGGCGCTGAACAGAAGGCTGTAGGAGCTTGCCCGCCAAGCGAGGCTCTGGTTGAACAAAGTCTTGTCCTTTATGCGGCCTGCCCCCACGCGGCCGGCAATGCCAAGTCCCCAGTTGGTCGAGACCCAAAACTCATGGCCCACGGTCGCTGACAAACCCAGGCCATTGCCGGTTTCTTTCGTGGTATCGCCCGAGTCTCTGTCGACAAGGTGAATCGACGAGATGCCTATACTGGCCGCCACATAAGTGTTGGTTGTGAGGTAATACGCAACAGCGGGGCCGATATGGAAAAAATCCAGATCGGTGCCCTTGGCGACTAGTGACGTCCTACCGGATTTCACGGTAGGGTTGGACGACGAACTCAGGGCTATATCGCAGTACAGGATGAGGTCGGGCATCAAGGCCCCCCCAAGGCCAAGAGCAAAGACGAATCCACCCCCCGAGATGGATAGCGACCCGTCCCCCGCATCTGCAGAAACCGACGTCGCGGCAGGCCCGAGCAATAAACGAAGGAAAAATCCATCGTGTTTCTGATAGCCGGGGACAGGCGGCGGTGCTGTGAGCACAGGGGGGACGTACCCCGCGGGGGGAGGCCCATAGTAGTAGCCGGGCGGTGGGGGCGCGTATCCGGGCGGGGCCGTGCCGGGAGGTGGGTATCCGGGCGGTGGGGGCGGCGCCGGGACCTGCTCCTGACCAAACGCCGGGCCCGCCCCGACCAGGAAAAAAAGGCAGGTCGTCGCAAATTTCATGAGAATGTCTCCCTGCATAAGCCGGAAGGGTGGCCCCTACACGGGCCTATTGTCAACCCTTCGCGCAGGCGGAGGGAAATTCGCGAACTGTCGTGAAAGGCGTAAGATCGCCGGTGGGAGTCCATAGATGAAAAGCTCACGTTCCTGGTTGTTGGGCCTAATGCTGGGCCTTGTTTCTGTATTTTCCCTTCCGCTTTGGGCTCAGGCCCAGTCCTGGCCGACCCTGGATCCGCGGTTCCTGCCATCCGATGCGGTGGGGGGCCCGGCCGAGAAGTTCGGGGTCAAGGGTCAGGTGGCCCTTTACGGCGATTTCGGTTTGGGCTTGGGTTTCGCATCGCAGACTGCGCCCAAAAGCCTGGGAGGCCAGTCTGTATCGAAATCGGTCATCACCGTCGCCCCCAGCGTTGACATCTTCTTCGCGCCCAATCTGGCCATCGGGGGAACGTTCAAAATCCAGCATATCTCGGTCGAAAGCATGAAAACCACGTCTGTTCGGGTTGTCCCGACGGTGGGCTATAATGTCCTCCTATCCCGCCGGGTAACCTGGTTTCCCAAACTGGGGCCTGCTTTCGGTTACGAGAAAACCACGGGAGGGCTGGAATCAACGTCTTGGCGTTTGGGCATTGATGTGGCGGCGCCCCTCCTGTTCCATCCGACTCCCAATTTTTTCGTTGGGTTCGGCCCCCGGTTTTCGCGTGATTTAATTTCGAAGGTTCAGAACCCGTCAACCAAAAAAGATATGGATTCGGCCATTGCCACGTCGTTCGATCTGTCCCTGATTGTCGGAGGCTATTTCTAGGCAGACCGAAGCGCGGACAGAAAGGCGGGGCCGTATTCGGCCAGTTTTTTGTCGCCGACACCCGGCACCCGGCGCAATGCCCCCAGGGTTCGGGGTTGGGCGGTCACCATGGCACGCAGGGTTGCGTCGCTGAAGATGACGTAGGCTGGCACATCGCGGGCGTCGGCCACCTGTTTGCGCAGCTTCTTCAGTGCGAAAAACAACGCCTCAGGGGCGTCAACGGGGGCCTCGGGTTCGGGCGCCCGCATGGCAAGGCGACCCCGGGCGGCGGCGCGGGTGGGGCGGCGCGATGATTTGGCGGAACCCGCGTCGATCGTGTCACCTGTGCATTTGTCACATGAGGCCCCACAGGCGCCCATGGCTTCGCCTAGATACCGTGCGACGGCCTGGTGCCGACAGCTTGTGGCGTCTGCGAAATCAAACATTTCTCGGGCCTGGGCTTTTTGACGTCGGCCCAATTCCGGATCCACAGCGTCG
>JAYUUT010000285.1:0-2984 GCA_043754455.1 Myxococcales bacterium | reverse complement strand
GACAGCCAGTGCCGGTTCTTCGTGGTCAAACAGAACTGCGCCGCCCACATCTGGTGCTGGCCCACGTCGGTCGTGATGATGCTGTCGCGCCCGCCTAGTTTATCGAGGCGATCAAGGACGTGCTGGGCCTTAAGGCCACCCTTTTTCGCGTATTTCAGCGGGTATTGTTTGCGCCAACCCGCAATTTCTTTCAACCAGTCGCCGCTGTCGCAGGCCTTGACCATCGGCACTAAATCTTCGATTACCAAACGCGCGTCGCCCGCCATACTGACGTGGGGCTGCACGATCTTGCCGAACTCGGCCGGATCGATGTCGATGTGCAGTTTGATGGCGTCCGTACAGAATTCCGACAGTTTGCCCGTGATACGGTCATCCCAGCGGGCGCCAATCGCCAAGATCAAATCACAGTTCGCGACCGCCTTGTTCGCATAAGCCGTGCCGTGCATCCCCAACATCCCCAGGTGCAAAGGGTCGTCTTCGGCGACCGCTCCCTTGCCCAGCAGGGTATTCACAATCGGGGCGTGCAATTTCTGGGCAAGCTGCAAGATGGCCTTGCCTGCGTTCGAAATGACAGCGCCATTGCCCACGTACAGAACGGGCTTTTTGCTGCGGGCCAGGTACGCGGCGGTTTTTTCCAACAACGCCTTATCAGCACGCGCCGGCACTTGGTACCCGGGAAGACTGACCTCATCCACCATGTCCGCGGTGCAGGGGCCGCTGGTCACGTCCTTGGGCAGATCGATCAAAACCGGTCCGGGTCGCCCCGACGACGCGATGTAGAAGGCTTCTTTTAAAACCCGGGGGATGTCGTTGACGTTTTTGACCAGGTAGCTGTGCTTGACCACTGGATAGGTGATGCCCGTAACATCCGCTTCCTGAAACGCGTCCTTGCCCAACATCGGGCTTATCGTCTGGCCGCACAGCACCACGATCGGCACCGAATCCATCAACGCCGTCAAAAGCCCCGTCACCGTGTTCGTCGCGCCCGGACCCGAAGTCACCAGGGCCACACCCACTTTTCCGGTCGAACGAGCCCATCCATCGGCCATATGGGTCGCGCCCTGCTCATGGCGCACAAGGACCAGCTTGATTTTCGAGTCAAACAGCGCGTCAAAGATGGGCATCGCCGCCCCACCCGACAAACCATAGATGACTTCGACCCCTTCGCGCTCAAGGCAGCGCACCAACATTTCGCCGCCGGTGGGGATCTTTCGCTTCCCCGATGCATCCAGCCCGGACACTTTCAGGGGAAGATCGCCTCTAGCTGACGATATTGCCTTGTCTACCTTGGACGGCTTCCTGATCTCGTCGTTATTTGAGTCAGTTTTGCCATCAGACTTGTTTTTTGCTGTTGAAGTCGCCATATGAGGACGGACTTTATAGCACAGCCATCCATGACGTCATCCAAAACGACGTTTTCCACAGCGACTTTGATAGTCGGTCTGTAGCCGCCCCCATGACTCATTCATATGAGTCGTATAGGCTACCCACATGAGTCAACGCCTACAGGTGCTTCTGGACGAGACCGAACTGAGCCTTATCCGACAGGTCGCGGCTCGGAACGATTTGACCGTTGCCGCCTGGGTTCGGGGTGTGCTCCGTGAAGCGACCCAGCGCCAACCGACCATCGACACCGACAAGAAGCTGAAGGTCATTCGCGCGGCCGCCACCCACGAGTTTCCAGCCCCAGACGTTGAAACGATGTTGGAGGAGATCGAACGGGGCTACCTATCGGGATCTAGGTAGTCGTGATCGTTTTTGTCGACTCGAACATTCCCATGTACCTGGTCGGAGCGCCCCATGCGCACAAACGGGACGCGCAGGTCTTGCTGGAACGCGCCGTTGCCGCCGGGGATCGCCTGGTCACCGACGTAGAGGTCTTTCAGGAGATTCTTCACCGCTATGTGGCGATTGACCGGCGCGACGCGATCCAGCCTGCGTTTGACTCTTTGCTAGGCGTCATCGACGAAATATTCGCGGTACACCTTGATGATGTGCAGGCGGCAAAGCTGATTCTGCTTGGTGCAAAAAAGGACCTGTCGGCGCGCGATGCCCTGCACATCGCCGTAATGGAACGTCACCAGATCAGGCACATCCTGACTTTCGATGCGGGTTTTGATCAGCATCCGTCGATCCAGCGCGTCCGATGATTCGGAACGCCTTCATGCCCCACCGGGCGCCGTGAACAGCCGGTGCCCTGGCACCGCCCACAATCGCAATTCAGGGTCTAGGCATTCAATACGGTTTCCACGATAGACGCACAATCCGCCGCGGAACGTCCCCGGGGGTGCGGCAGCGGCCAGGGCGCGAAGCCCCCGAAGGTCACTGGGCACGACATGGTCGCGGGCTTTGACCTCTATGGCCAACATGGCGTCGTTCGCTGACACAATCAGGTCAACCTCCATGCCCGAACGCGTTCGATAGAAGGACAGATCGACATTCCGACCGCGCGTGTGGATCCATTTGTGTGCTTCCGTCACCACCAAGGTTTCAAAACCAGCCCCAACGAAGGACTGGACCATCGGATCCCCTCGCAGCAACAATCCCAGATCAGCCCAATACAGTTTGGGAGCCTTGACGACCTGGCTTGTGATATTGCGGCTGTAGGGCGGCAAGAAAACCACCTGGTGTGCAAGTGATAGATATCCCAAATACCGCCGGGCGGTTGTCGGGCTAATTCCTGCATCCCGCGCAAGAGCGGAATATTCGACAAGCTGGCCCGTGTGCGCCATCGAGAGCCGTTCCAGGTTGCGAAATGGAATGATGTCGTCTAACCGGGCGATGTCGGGCAAATCCCGTTCCAAGAAGGTCTGCTGATACGAACGCAACCATTCGCGACGGTCCCCATCATCAAGGTGAAGAAGCTCGGGCATGCCACCCCACTGGGCGATATGTTCTAAGGCGCGGCGGCGCGGGAGATCTTGGTCGGGCAATAGAACACTGGGCTCGGCCTGGAGCACGGCTGAGACGTCCAAGGTGGGGTC
>JAYUUT010000284.1:0-14232 GCA_043754455.1 Myxococcales bacterium | reverse complement strand
GCCCCCGTACCTGTTTATCAGGCCCCGGTTCAAGCGCCCGCGCCCTTCCAGGCCGCCATGCCTTACCAGGCCCAAGGTGGTGCCGTTCCGTCTCCTTTTGCTGCGGCACCCGTGCCCGCACCGTTTGCGCCGCCGGCCGCCCCGGCTGCGGCTTTTGCCATGCCCGTGGGACCGAATCCCGTGGCGGCCGAGGTCGAGGTTCACGACGGATCTCGCGCCGTAGAGGTCCAGTCCCTATTCAAGGGCGTCGTGGTGAACACGCGACACCTGTACGATCCGGGTGCATCGTCCGCTTCGGGTCAATCAAAGGGGATGCTGTTTGGGGGCGTGGGTTTGTTGGTGGTGGCGACGGTCTTCTTCATTGTCAACGTCTTGGAATCCGGCGCTGAGAAAACGGCTTTTGAAGCCCACTTGGCGGCCGATAAAGAAGCCAAGACCTTCATCCGCAAGGCCCCATCCCCTAGCGGCGACGTCATCGTTTTTGGTGGCATGGGCCTCGGGCTGGTGCTGGTCTATATGGGCCTGAAACGTCAGGGGAAAAAGAACCCCAACTACACCATCGGGGTCAGCCCTGATTCAGATATGCCGGTTGCGGCGGAGTTCGTGGGGGGCGGGGCTCATCAGTTGGTGGCTGCCACGGGCGCAGACTATGTCGTCAACGTCACGCCCGCTATGACGGGTGAAATGTTGATGGACGGCCAAGTGATGCCGCTGACCCAGTGGGTGCAGATGCGTGGCACCAGTTTCGCGCTGCCCGAACGTAGCCAGGCGAAGATCGACTGCGGCCAGGCCACCTTCTTGATTTCATCTACCCCAAAGCCACGGGTTTTAGACGTTCCATTCCTGATTTGGAAATGGAGCGAACAGGCCTACACGGTGGGTTCAGCGGTGGTGTTGGTGCTGTTCCTGTTGATGATCATGTCCGTTCCCCCGGATCCAAAATCGTTGTCGCTGGATTTGTTTAACAGCGACAACCGATTCGTGAACTTCCTGATCAAGCCGCCCGAGGAAAAAGAAGAAGAGATCCCGGAGTGGCTGAAGAAGAAAAGCAACGACGAACAAGGCGGCAAAGGCAAACGCCACAAGGATGAAGAAGGGAAGATGGGGAAGAAGACCTCCAAGAATAAGGAGGGCCTTTATGGTCTGAAGGGTCCGAAGGACAACCCCGACCCCCATTTGGCCAAGAAGCTGGCCGAAGAGAATGTGAAAAACGCCGGTATCTTGGGCGTTCTTAAGATGCAGGAAGGATCCCATCTGGCGTCGATTTTTGGTCGCGACACGGCCCTAGGAAGCGATTCGGACAACGTGCTCGGTGGCCTTATCGGCAATCAGATCGGCGAGGCCTACGGCGTCGGCGGTTTGGGCTTGGTTGGCACAGGTGCGGGCGGCGGTGGTACCGGTGAAGGCACCATCGGCCTTGGTAACTTGGGCACCATCGGTAAGGGTGGCGGCGGCGGCAACGGTTCCGGATATGGCCGTGGCGCAGGCGGCCTTGGTGGTCGTCGGGCTAAGGCGCCCGAGGTTATGCCGGGTCAGGCGAACGTACGCGGGTCACTGGATAAGGAAATCATCCGGCGGATCATCCGGCGCCACATCAACGAGATCAAATATTGCTATGAGCAGGAACTGACGAAGAAGGCCGATTTGGGAGGTCGTGTGTCGGTCCAGTTCACGATCGCGGCGACGGGCCAGGTTGTAGCCTCGGTGCTTCAAAACTCGACCATGGGCAGCCCCCGGGTTGAACAATGTGTTGTGCAGGCGGTACGCCGGTGGGAATTCCCCAAGCCCCTGGGCGGCGGGTTGGTTATCGTCAGCTATCCCTTCAACTTCACGCCCGCTGGCGGCGCTTCCGAATAGCCCCCGGGGAGGATACCCATGGATCGTCGTTTGAAAGTATTGCTTGTTCTGGCCGTTGCGGCCTCGGCCTGTGACCAGTTTGTATGTAGCCAACAGCGCATTAAGGCAATGGAACTGGCCAATAAGGGCGCGTCATCGTTCCAAAATGGACTCTACGATTCAGCGGAACGTGAACTTAAGGGCGCAATCCAGTTGGATCCGACCTATGAAATTGCCCATTACAACCTAGGCAAGGTCTACCAGAAACAGAAAAAGTGGGACAAAGCTGCCGAGGCCTTCGAGGGCGCCACCCAGCGGGCCCCCCAAAATGCGAATTATTTTTACGACCTAGGCGAGGCGTATCTGGAGATGCGGAAGATCGATCAGGCCGAGGCTGCACTGAAAAAAGCGGGCGAAATCGATCCGAAATTGTTCAAGGCCCATTGGCGTTTGGGCGTGGTTTATAAATATTTGGAACGACCCAAAGAGGCCGATGTGGCGCTGCGTAAGGCCATCGAGGCCAACCCACGGTTTGACAAGGCGTTTGTCGATTTGGGGCATTTGTACCTGGATTACGAGGCGTCGAAGGAGGCCGCACAGGTGTTTTCGGAATGTGCCCGCGCCAACGACACCAGTGCCGAATGCAGCAATGGAAATGGCCTGGCTTTAAAGGATCTGAAACAGTTCGACCAGGCGTCCCAGGCGTTCAAGAAGGCCCTGGATCTGGAACCGACCCTGACAACGGCGCTGTACAATCTGGGAATGACCTATGCGGATTGGTTTGACCAGTCACACACCAACGACCACAAAGAACGTGCCCGTGAATACCTGCAGAAGTTCGTCGGCAGCGTGGGCAGCAAAGAAGGTGGTTTTGGCTACGTGAAGGCCGCAAACGACAAGCTGTACGCGCTGTCGGGCACCTGAAACCGGGGCGGGCGTCGTACGACCTGCGTATACAAGGTAGGTTTTAGGCGGCGTCGATTCTGGGATCGACGCGTAAACCGTTGAGTCCCTACGGTTTCGCGTGATATAACGACGAACCGTTTTCTGTCAGCTTTCCGCAGAGTTAGCGGCAGCCAACGGGGTTTATTTCACCTGCTCACACGCCGGAGGAACCCAAGTGGGGGAGTCCAAGGACGCCGTTATGGTTAGTCAAGCCACCGTCGACGATTTCCCGTCTGAGTTGAAAGACCAGGCAGAGGCCGCGCTCGATGCCGAAAAGCAGTCGATCGACAAAGGGATCGACGCGTGGAAGAAAATGGTTGCGACTGTCCCGGCGGCCTGGGAGCCCCGGCGAGAACTGGCGCGCGCCTACAAAAAGGCGGAGCGCTGGAAGGCCTACGTCGAAACGCTGAAGGAAGGCGTTGAAAAGGCGCAGTTCCCTGCGGCCGACGACAAGGTGCCGGTGCTGTTTGAAATGGTCGAGGTCTATCGCGACCGCCTGAAACTGGACGTGATGGTGGTCAACGCCTTCAACCAGATTCTGACCATCCAGCCGAACAACCTTCGGGCGGTCGATGCCTTGGCGGGGCAGTTCGAAACCATGAACAAATGGCCGGACCTGATTTCGGTCCTCCGCCGGAAAAGCGGCGTGGTTGAAGGGACCGACGAAAAGGTCGCCCTGCATTTGCGCGTGGCGAATCTTTATCTGGATAAATTCTCGAACCAGGCCGAAGCGATCAAATCGTTCGAAGCGGCACTGGACCTGGACCCGGCGAATCCGCAGGCGCTTCAGTACCTGAAGCAGATGTACGAAAAACGGCGCGACTGGGACAAACTGGTTGCCTTGATGAAGGGCGAGGTCGCCCGGGTTACCGATCCAGGCGAACGCCGCACCCGCAAGGCCGAGGTGGCTCGGTTGGCCTCCGAGAAGGTGAAAAAGCCTGTCACCTGCATCGAACTTTGGAAAGAGGTGTTGGCGGAAAAGGACGACGACGAAGAGGCGCTGGTCGAGCTGGAGAAGCTGTACGAGCGCGAGAAGGCCTGGCCTGAACTGGCCGCCGTGCTGGACAAGCAGGTTGCATCGACGGCGCCAGCCAAAAAGTCGGCGGTTCTGTTGAAGTTGGCCCTGCTGTACACCGAAAAGGTGAATGAAGTTGCCAAGGCGGTGGTCGTTTGGCGTGATCTTTTGCAGATCGAGCCCGACAACCGGCGGGGACAGGATGCGCTGCGGAAGCTGTACCTTCAGCAAAAAGACTGGGAGGCGCTGGAAAGCTTTTACGCCGACCAGAACAAATGGGACGAATTCGTGCGCGTGCTGGAACGGCAAGCGGATGTCGAAGAGGATGCGGCGAAGGTCGGGCTGCTGAACAAGATAGGTCAGCTTTACCGCGATCGGATGAACAAGGCCGACAAGGCCCAAAAGTCTTACGAAAAGGCCTTGGCCCTAGACGGGAATAACGCGGTCGCGGCGGACGCGCTGATACCTTTCTTTGAAAAGGGAAAAGATCCCGTTCGCCTGTCGGCCGTGCTGAAGGTCCAGTTGGGGCATACAACTGAGGCCGAGCTGCGGCAGGAACGCATGCAGCGGCTGGTCGAACTGTACGAGGGGGCGGCGAATGACAAGGCGGCGGCGATGTTGCTGGCGCTTGAAGCGTTTGCTGAAAATCCTCAGGGGGCCTGGTCCCGAGAGGCTGCCGAGCGCCTGGCGGTCGAGCTACAGGCCTGGGCCGATCTGGCCGCCGCCTACGAATCGGGGTTGGCCAAATGTGAGGCAACGTCGTCGCTGCCTTTGCTCCGAACTTTGGCTTTTGCTTACGAAAAGGAACTGGGAAATCCGGACGCGGCCATCGAACGCAACAAGAGCGTCCTTGGACTAGCCGCAGATGACGAGACGGCCGTTTTAGCCCTGGAACGCCTTTATGTGGCGACCGGAAAACACGCCGAACTGCTAGCCATCTACGACAAGAAGTTGAAGCTGGCCCGCACGGACGGGGAGAAGAAGGACGTCCGATTCCAGTTGGCACGTTTGTACGAGGACGAAGTCCACGATGCCGATCGTGCGATCGAGCTGTATGCGGCCATTCTGGATGGATATCCCGAAGATTTGCCAGCGTTGCAGGCCTTGCAAAGGCTGTACCGGGCGACCACAAAATGGAAAGATCTGATCAAGGTCCTGGGCAAAGAGCTGGCCCTGACATCCGAAGGACCGGCGGCGGCGGAGCTGAAGTTCCGCCTCGGCCAAGTGCAAGAGCAGCAGATGGAAGATCCAGACAAGGCGATTGTCGCCTATCGGGATGGTCTTTCGCTGGATCCGGCCCACGAAGGGTCGCGTTCGGCGCTGGAAAAATACCTACTGGATGCTGATCGGCAGATGGACGCTGTCGAAGCGCTGGAGCCGATCTACGAATCGCTGCAGGACTTGGGACGGCTGGTGCAAGTACAGCGCATCCGCCTTGAACACGAAAAGAAGTTGGCCCGGCGGGTTGCCTTGTTGATGCGCATTGGTGCCCTAGAAGCCGCTTTAGGCCGGACAGATGAGGCTTTTACGGCGTACGCGCAGGCGTTTAGCGAGAATCCTTCTTCGCAGGACGTACGAACGGCGTTGGAAGATTTGGCGGGAACGCTGGATAAATGGGATGGGCTTGTCGACCTGTACGACAAGGCGATGGGCGGCAAGAAGAAGCTCGATCCTATTTTGGAACGGGAACTACTTCTGGTTGTGGCAGTGGCCTATGATGAGAAGCTGGGACAGGCGCCCAAGGCGGTCGAATATTTCCGTCGTGCCCAGGAGATTGCGCCTCAGGACGCGTCAGCGCTTGAGGCTTTGGAGCGGCTTTACACGCGGACCGAGCGCTGGGCGGACCTGGTCGACACGCTGAAGAAAAAGGCGGAGTTAACCGCAGATGTTGGTGGCCGTGAACAAATTCACGGACGAATCGCCTCCATTTGGGAGGAGGAGATTGGTAACGCGGATGAGGCCATCGGGGCGTGGAAGGAAGTCCTAGGAGACAACCCCTCAAGTGTGACGGCGCTGCGCGCGCTGGATCGATTGTACGGGCAAAAGGGCCTGTTTACCGAGCTTGCCGATAACCTGCAGCGACAGATTGAGCTGGTGAATGAACCTGAGGGAACGGTCGAGTTGCTGTCGCGTTTGGGACGTTTGCGGCAGGATCGATTGGCCGACCCGGCGGGAGCCTTGGACACCTACCGGCGGCTGATGGATCTGGCCCCCGGCCACCCGGATACCGTGGAAGCCCTGGAGCGCGTGTTGGCCTTGCCTGACCACGAGCTGGCAGCGGCCGAGATGCTCGAAGGCGTCTATCGAACGCGCGGCGATTTTCAACGGCTTATTGGGGCCTTGGAGATTGAGGCCCGGCATTCCCAAGACAGCAAACGGAAGGTGGCGCTGCTGCAAGAAATTGCAACAGCCTTCGAAGACGGGTGCGACGATCCGGCCAGTGCCTACGAGGCCCTAGGCAGGGCGCTTGAGGAAAACCCGGTTGACGGCGATACCGAGTCACGCATCGAACGTCTGGCCCGCGCGCTGGACAAAGTGGCCGGGCTCGTGGCCCTGTACAGCAAAATAGCGGACGTGCATGGCGACGACGAGATCAGGCGTCAGTTGTATCATCGGGTGGCGCTGTATTGTGAGGCCGAGCTGGGTCAGGACGACAAGGCGGCGCTTTCGTATCTAAAGGCACTGGACGTCGCGCCGGGTGATTTGGAGGCGGCCAATCAGCTAGAACGCCTGTACGCGAAGCTGTCGGACTATGACCGTTTGGTCGCTGTTTTGCAGCGGAAAATGGGGATGGTGGATGCTACGGCGGAGAAGAAGGAGCTGGGATTCAAGGCGGCGAAGGTGTACGAGGAGGTCCTGGATAACCCGGAGAAGGCCATCGAGGTCTTTCGTCAGATCCTAGATGTGGACGGGAGCGATCGGGATGCCCTGGAAAGTTTGGAACGCCTGTTCATCCGGCTGTCGCGCTGGAGCGATCTGAAAGAGGTTTATACGAAGAAGGCTGAGCTGGCGCGGGATCCGCAGGAGAAAAAGCAGATGCTTTTCGTCCTGGGACAGGTCTACGATCGCGAGCTGCAGGATCCGGAAAAAGCCATTGAGACGTACAACGCGATTATCGACGTTGATCCCGATGATTTTGAAGCCATTCAGGCGCTGGACCGTTTGTATGGGCAGACCGGTCGTTGGTTTGACCTGTTGTCGGTGCTGGAACGGCAGACCGAACTGTCCCCGTCGGGCGCAGAAGTGGTTTCGTTGCGGTTCCGAATCGGTGAACTGTGGCGGGAGAAGCTAAAAGATCTGGCCCGGGCGACGGATGCGTACCGCCAGGTTCTGATGAACGAACCGGGTCACGATCCGACGTTGCGGGCCCTGGAACTGCTGATGGCTGGCGCCGATGAACCGGTTCTGGCGGCGCAGGTGCTGGAACCGGTGTACGAGACGGCTGCCGAATGGGACAGGTTGGTGGCGGTGTACGAGGTGATGGCCCGACACGTGGAGGATCCGATTCGTCGGATCGAATTGTTCGCCAAGGTAGCTGAGGTCCATGAACGGCGGTCCATGAATCTGGACGCCGCGTTCGAGGCCTATGGACGGGCGTTGCACGTTGATCCGGTGAATCCGGATGTTGTCGCGCACCTGCAGCGATTGGCCGAAGTGGGCGCCCGCTGGGCCGATCTGGCGGCCCTGTATGAACAGGAGTTGCCGCAGATTCAAGAGAGCCGTCTGCAGGTCGAAACGCTGTTGCGTCTTGGACGTGTGTACGAAGAAGAAACCCGCGAAACTGACAAGGCGATTGCGGCCTACAAACGTGTGTCGGAGGCCGAGCCGGATCGGAAAGAGGGTCTTGATGCGCTTGACCGTCTTTATACCAAGACGCAATCCTGGGATGCGCTGACCGAAGTTTTGCGGCGCCAGATCCGCCTGTCGGGAACTGAAGACGAGATCATTTCATACAGTTTCCGCCTGGGGCAAATATTTGAATTGGCGATTGGTGATTTACCCAAAGCGGTTGAGGCCTATCAGGACATTCTGAACGCGGATCCGAACCATGTCGAAACGCGCGCGGCGCTGGAACGCATGATGCGTGCGGGGACGATGCAGTCAGGGATCACGCAGATTCTTGAGCCGCTTTATCGTTTGGGTGAGGAGTGGGAGCGGCTGGTCGAGATTTATCAGCTTGAGCTGGGCTGGGTGACCGATGTTGAGGAGCGCCAGAATCGGTTGCGGCGGCTGGCGGATATCGTCGAGAATCGTCTGCTTGATCAGGTGGGGGCCTTCGAATGGTGGTCGCGCGCGGTTCTGGAACAAGCCAATTTTGAGCAGGGCCAGGATGAGATGTTGCGTTTGGCACGGGCTACCCATCAGTGGGATGGATATGTTACGACCCTGCTGGAAGCGTCAGAAAAGACCACGGATTCAGCCCTAAGACGGGATATTTTGATCCGGTTGGCTTCGGTATTCGAATCGGATCTTCAGGATCTGGGGCGGGCCGAAGAGGTGTTGAATCAGATCTTGGGTGATTTGCCCAAGGATGCAGCAGCGCTGGCGTTCCTGGACAGGATTTATGATCGACAGGGGCAATTTGGCGAACTGGCGGACATCCTGCGTCGGCGAATTGCCATTACCGACGATTCACGCGAACTGGTTGTCCTGCAGTTGCGTCTTGGCAAGGTGTTGGCCGAAGTCCTGGATGACCACGTAGGCGCCGTCACAAGTTTTGAAGCGGTTCTGGAGCAAGAGTCGCGCGATCCATCGGCCCTAGATGCGCTGGAAAAACTGTATTTCCGTTCAGAGCGATGGACAGAACTTTTCAGCGTATACGAAAAGATGGTGGACATTGCGCCAGGTGATGAAGCCTTGGCGAACTGTTATGCGCGGATGGCGCGGATCATGTCTGAGGTGTTTGCGGATCGTGAACGGGCGGTGGATCTGTGGCGCAAGGTTCAGGACCTTCGTGGCAGCGATCCGATAGCCCTGGGGGCATTGGCGGATCTGCACGAACAGGCGAACGAATGGCGCGAACTGACCGAAATTCTGGACAGCCAGATCCGGGCGACAGTTGAACCCATGGATCGCGTCCCGATCTACAAACGGCTGGGGCGTATCTGGGGCGAGAAACTGTCACGGGAACGGAACGCCCTGGAATGTTGGCAGCGCGTGTTGGAACTGGACCCCGATGACGTCGAGGCTCTTCGTGCCATCGCCGAAAATTATCGGAACGCGGGCGCCTGGGAAGAGTTGGCCGAGACGATCGGGAAGCTGATTGATCTGGGCCAGCCGGTACTGGGGGAGATGGAGCTAAAGGATCTGTATTCGCAGTTGGGTGAGCTGGAAGGCGAGACCTTGATGCGAACCGACCGAGCCGTGGCGGCTTGGCGTCAGGTGTTGGAACTGGATGGGGCGGATTTCCGGGCCCTGGCGGCACTGGAATCGCTTTATACGCAAGAAGCCCGTTGGGAAGAATGCGTCGATGTGTTGGAACGTCGGGCCGCGGCCTTGGCGGCGCCTGGGGACCAGATTGACGTGCTGATGCAGGTGGCATCAACCTGGGTCGATAAGGTGGGCGACACGGGGGCGGGCGCCGCTGTGTATGAACGGATTCTGCAAATCGATGCCGGCAATCTGGTGGCGTCGACGGAACTGGAATCCCTGTACCGACAACGCACGGACTGGGTGAAGTTGATCGAACTTCTGATCGGACGGACCGAGTTCGTTACGGATTCGAAGGAACGCATCAACCTGTTCACAAGCACGGCCGAGATTTTTGAGCGGCAGGTGGGTGACCTTGATGGTGCCTTCAGTGTCCTGCAGCACGCATTTGCTGAGGATTTTTCCAACGATAAGGTCGCCAAAGAGTTGGAACGGTTGGCCACGGCCGCAGGCAAATGGAACGACCTTCTGGGCCAGTACACCCAGATCGTCCAAACCATCACGGATCCTAAACAGGCGGCGGATCTGTGGGTAAAGATCGGCCGCTGGTATGATTCGGCGGTCAGCCGGATGGATTATGCAATAGCGTCGGTCAACCAGGCGTTGACGCTGGATCCGACCCATACCGAAGCGTTTTCGGCACTGGAAGATTTTTATCAGAAACAGGCGGCGTGGCGGGAATTGGTGGCGGCGCTTTCGCGGCACGCTGAGGTCGAACAGGATCCGGACAAACGCGTTGTCGTGTTGTTGAAGCTGGCGGACACCTACGAATCGCAGTTGGGCGATGCGGCCCAGGCGATGCTGGCGTACCAGCAGGCGCTGGACAACGACGAACGTTGTCTGGAGGCCATCGACGCCTTAGATAGGCTGTATCGTCGAACCCAGGCGTGGGATCGGTTGGTGGATGTACTGACGAAGAAGGCGCACACTGTCGACGACGGTGAATTGGCGGTGAAGCTGCGTTTGCAGGTCGGGGAGCTGTGGGAAGAACGGCTGGGGGACAATGAACGTGCGGTTGAGGCGTTTCGCGAGGTGTTGCAGGTCGATCCGCAGAACCTAGAGGCGTTAAAAGCGCTGGAACGGTTGTACGAAAAGACCGGCAAGATGGATGCGTATCTGGAGGTGCTGGAGCACGAGCTGGAGGTCACGCCCACCGACGATGACCGCATCGCCATCCACGAACGGATGGCGCAGGTGTGGGAGCAGGTGTTTGGCAAGGTGGACCGTGCGATCGATAGCCTGCAAAAAGTGCTGGCGATCAACGAGTCACATACCAAGGCGTACCGCGATTTGGAGCGCCTATATCAGGCGCAGAAGCAGTGGGACGCGCTGGCGGATAATTACCGTCGTCACATTATGGTGACGGTCAATCCGGATGAACGGACCGAGCTGTATGTGCGGATGGGCCGCGTGTACGAGGAGGAGCTGAAGGACCCGGATCGCGCCATCGAGGCGTACAACGACGTGATGTCGTTTGACCAAAATCATGTGGCAGCGCTGCAAGGGTTGTCCCGGCTGTATGGGCAGACAGAGCAGTGGGAACGGGCTGAGGACGTCATGCGACGCCTGATACCGTTGTGCGATGCCAAGGATCGCGTGGATCTGAATTATCGCCTAGGCAAGATCTACGACGAACAGATGCGTATGCCTGAGGTCGCGGAGGAGCGGCTGACCGAGGCGCTGTCTATCGATCAGACGCACGTGCCTACGATGCTGGCGCTGTTGAATTTGTATAGGCGGCGCGGCGATTCGTTGAAGGCCGCGCAATTGATGGTGCGGGCTGAGGCCCAGACGCAGAACGTTCTGGAAAAAACGCGGTTGCTGTTCGAAGCAGGCAGCGTGTTCCAGAAGGAATTGGGCGACGAAGATAAGGCCGCCGATCTGTTTGCGCGCACGATGGATTTGGACCCAGAACACGTCGATGCGGGCGAACCACTGTCCCAGATATATTTCCGACGGGAGCAGTGGCAGCCCCTCGTGCCGTTGTTGGAGATGTTGGTTCGCAAGTCAGATAGGCGTCCCAAGGGCGAACTGGCGGTGATGAACTACCGACTGGCCAAGGCCGCCGATCAGTTGGGCGACGCAGATCGGGCGTTGCGATATTACAAACAGGCCTATGACCTAGATTCCACACACCTGCCCATGCTGCTGGATCGGGCGGCGCTGCTTTACAAACGGGAACAGTGGGACGAGGCCTTCAAGCTGTACCAGACGGTCCTGGTGCATCACCGTGACGCCCAGCAGGACAGCGACACGGTGGAGATTTTCCACCGCATCGGACAGATCCGGCTGCGAACGGGCGACAAGGCCAAGGCGATTAACTTCTTCGAGAAGGCCCTGGAACTTCAGCC
Organism: Myxococcales bacterium; assembly: GCA_043754455.1. Lineage (GTDB taxonomy): Bacteria > Myxococcota_A > Polyangia > Fen-1088 > Fen-1088 > JAYUUT01. Next base: position 2,655 of record JAYUUT010000284.1, on the reverse strand, counting down.
CGGGCACCGTCCGACGCTGGACGCATTGGTCGAGATTTACACCACGGCCGGCGATTTCGAGGCGGTCATTCGCCAGAAGCGGGCGCTGCTGGCGGCGGCGCCAGGGGATGATGAGAAGGTGGGTCTGTACGAGCAGATCATTGATGTCTATCGCAACAAGCTAAAAAACCCGCAAAAGGCCATTGCGGCGTATCTGGAAGCCCTGGAACTGCGGCCCGACCTGCGGTCGCTCCTGTACGGGGCCCTAGAACTGTTTCAGGAAACGGCACAGTGGAAAAAAGCCGTCGAACTGGTGTTGCGTTTGGCGGCGCTGGAAACTGGAAAAGCCCGCGCGCGTTTCTTGGCGACGGCGGGGCAGATTACAGATCGATACCTGCAGTCGCCCGATGAAGCGATTGAGTATTACAACCAGGCGCTGGACGAAGATGCCGACGATCTGAAGAGTTTCGAGCGCATCGACAAAATCCTGACTGCCAAGAAGGATTGGAAGAATCAGGAACGTGCCTACCGGCGCATGATCAAACGCATGGGAACAGACGTGGCCCCTGAGAAGAAGGGCACGCAGATTGCCCTGTGGCACGCCTTAGGCGAAATATATCGTACGAGGCAGAAAAACCTGGCTTCGGCAGCCGAAGCGTTCCAGGTGGCTGTGGCTCTGGAGCCTGAAAATTTAGCGCGCCGTTTGATCCTGGCCGAGCTGTACCCGTTGCTGGGTCCCGAGAGCTACGAGAAGGCTGTGATCGAGCTGCGGACCATCATCCGCAAGACCGAGGATTTGGGGCAGATGGCTGTCCACATGAAAACCCTGCGACGTCTGTACGCGGAGCTGGGCAAATACGATCGGGCCTGGTGTGTCGCGTCGGTGTTGGCATATTTGCGCAAGGCCGATCCCGAGGAGCAGAGCTTCTTTGAGCAGTACCGTCCGAAGACGTTGAAGGCCAAGGCGCGTCTGACTGAGGAGCAGTGGCAGCGAAATCTGTATCACCCCGATGAGGATCGATTCATTTCGGCGGTGCTGTCGGTGGTTAGCCAGTCGGTGTCGGCGATTCGCGCCGTCGAACACAAGCAGTTGAAACTGGACCGGCGCAAGCGGCTGGACACGACGAACAACCAACTGCTATTCACCAAGGCCTTCAATTTTGCAACCCAGGTGCTGGGGGTTCAGGTGCCTGATGTGTACCTAAATCCGGAGTCCGCTGGCGAAGTCGATATGTTCAACCTGCGCGAGAAGGTTGGGCTAACGCCGTCGTTTGCCGTCGGGCAGGGGTTGCTGCAAGGGCGACAGGAGAAGGAAGTCGCGTACGTTTTGGGCAAACGTCTGACCTATATGCGGCCCGACCACTTTGTCAGGTGGCCTCAGGTGGTGCCGACCATTTCTGAATTGAAAGTGGCGTTCCTGGCGGCCTTGAAACTGACCCAGCCGAACATTCCCGTGAAACCAGAACTGGAAAGCGCAGTGGCCCAGTATGTTGGCTACCTGAAGCAGACCGTAGCCCCGCAGATGTACGAACAGTTGTCGGTGGTGGTGCAGAAGTTCCTGGCCACCCGAAGCGACGCCGATCTGAATCGATGGGCAAAAGCGGTGGACCTCACGGCCACGCGGGCGGGGTATCTGATCTGTGGCGATCTTGAGTTCGCGGCGCGTATCGCCCAGGGCGAATCTGTGACCGTGGGAAGTCCAGAGCCAAAGGAGAAGGTCATGGACCTTATTCTGTGGAGCATTTCGGATGAGTATTTCGCGTTGCGCGAACATTTGGGGCAGACCATCGGCTAGGATTTGGGCGGCGAAGGCCGCAGGTTGCCTTTCCAAGAAAGAGTCGTGCAGCGATGTCCCAGCTTCTGTTGGTAGTGGCCCCGGCCTTAGCGGCTGGCGCGGGCGTCGGTTTGTTGTTGGGACGTCGGGTCCGGCCTGTGGCGACGCCGGTTGCTTCGTCGGCGGAGGCTGAAGCGCTAGGGCTGAAAAGGGAGGCGGATACCGAACGCGAGCGAGTCTTGCGCGATGCGGAGATCGGGGCCCGTGAAGCGGCCCTGGTGGCGCGTGCGGAGGCAGAGACCAAGCGGCGTGAAATGGAAGAACGTCTGGGGCGGGGTGCGCTGGCGCTGGTGGAACGTGAGGTAGATCAAGAAGCGCGCAAACGCGAACTGCAAGAAGGACGAACGCGGCTTGGCGAGAGAATGGTCCCGCTTGAGACGGCGGAGGCGGAAACTGCGTCTGTTCGTAAAGAGATCGGGCGTGTGTTGGCGGAGGTCCGTGGGAATTTGGAACGGGTGGCCGGCGAACGGTTGGCTGATATCAAACAACGACTGCGAGAAGCCGAAATAGACGCGGCCCAGGCGAGTGCGGCGGATTTGGTCAGGCGATCGGGGGAGGGATCTGCTGATCCCGAACATGTGCGATCCGCACGAAGGGTTATGGGGATCGCGGTTGGGCGTTTTTCGGGGCACTACCTGATCGAACGACATCCGGGGTCGATCCCGTTGCCCCCGCCGCAAAATGGGAAACCGGCGCTGGGTGAGGACGAATTGCGGGCCATCGAGGAGGTGACCCATATCAAGTTGACGCCGAATGAAACGGGCGACATGGGGCGGTTGGAGGGATTGGATGGGGTTGGGCGCGAGGTCGTTCGGCGAACCGTTCAGAGGTTGTTCAAGCGG
>JAYUUT010000283.1:0-2322 GCA_043754455.1 Myxococcales bacterium | reverse complement strand
CAGAAAAATCACTGGGGCCTTGCTGACCGCTGCCTGGTTGCAGGCCACATGGAACGCACCGGTTGACGTCGCGCCATCCCCGAAATACACCAGCACGACATCGCGTTTTTTCTGAATTTTTGCCGCCATCGCGGTGCCCACCGCCTGCGGGATTTGGGTGCCGACGGGGCTGCTTATCGAAACAAAATTGATGGCCCGGCAGGTGTGATGCACCGGCATTTGCCGGCCCCGAATCGGATCTTCAGCATTTCCGAACAACTGGCACAGAAACGTCCGCAAGGGATATCCGCGATAAAATGCGGCCCCGATCTCGCGGTATGACGAATAAACCCAGTCATCTTTTCCGAGGGCCCAGGTCGGCCCCACATGCGTGGCTTCTTCGCCTGTTGCGGTTAGGTAAAACCCGATGCGGCCCTGGCGTTGCAGGCGCAACAGCCTTTCGTCCAACCACCGAACCAGCCGCATGGTTTCGTACATCTTGCGAAGATCGGCCGGGCCCACGGGCGGCATACGTCCGGGGTCGGCCACGTGGCCGTCTTCGTCAAGAATCCTGTACAGCGTCAGCTTCAAGGGGGGTCCGGTATAATTTCCTGTCAGGCGGGGTTGTCAAGGCCGCTCCGTCCGAATAAACCGTAGCGCTGGCACCTAAGGATCCCAACCCCATGAAACTGCACGTTCGAGACGTTATCAGCTACCAAGGCCGCGATTTTGTTGTGCAGGGCGTTCTGTCCTACAAATTAGCTGGGAAATCATACCAACTGGCGCGCGCCGTTGAAGGCAACGACGTCCGGTTTATCGAACCTTTGATGGATGACCTGGACGATCGCTTCCTGGTTCTGGCCGAAGTGCCCAATCTGCCCTTTGGAACCCCGCCCCCCGCGACGATTTCCTATAAAGGCAGCAGTTATGTGCCCCGGCTGCAGGGCGCAACGACCATGGTTATCGACGGTACGGTTCCTGACCGCACGGCGGGTGCCTGCGAGGTTTGGCGGTACCGGGCCTCGGGCGATGTGTTTTTGCAGATCGAAAAATGGCCGGACCGCACCGTGTGTCTGGCCGGCGAGTCAGTCCAAAAGGACATGATCCAGATTTCCCCCGCGTCCCCTTAGCCCCTGATTTCGAAAGGAACCCCCGGTCCATGTACAAGATTGTCCTGCTCCGTCACGGTGAAAGCGTTTGGAACAAAGAGAACAAGTTCACGGGATGGAAGGACGTCGATCTTTCTGAAAAGGGCCTGCAAGAAGCGAAGGCTGCCGGACAGTTGATGAAACAGGAAGGTTTTGTTTTCGACTACGCTTTTTCTTCGGTGCTGAAACGGGCCATGCGCACGTTGTGGATGGCGCTGGATGAAATGGACGCGTTGTGGATTCCGGTCGAACGAACCTGGCGACTGAATGAACGGCACTATGGGGCGCTGCAAGGGTTAAACAAGGCCGAAACCGCCGCGAAATATGGCGATGATCAGGTCAAGGTGTGGCGACGGTCCTACGACATCCCGCCGCCCTCTTTGACCAAGGACGATCCCCAGTTCCCCGGGCATGACCCCCGGTACAAAGGTGTTTCCGAAGCGGATCTGCCGCTGACCGAATGCCTCAAAGACACGGTCGCCCGGTTCCTACCGTTCTGGCACGAACGAATCGCCCCCACGGTGAAGTCTGGAAAAAAGGTGATCATCGCCGCCCATGGCAACAGCCTGCGCGCGCTGGTGAAATATCTGGACGACGTGTCCGACAGCGACATCATTGAACTGAACATCCCCACCGGCATCCCGCTGGTCTACGAACTGGACGCGAATCTGCGGCCAACCAAACACTATTATTTGGGGGACCAATCGGCCATTGCCGCCGCCATGAACGCCGTTGCGGCACAGGGCAAGGCGAAATAGAAGGTCTTTCGCTATACTTGTGTCGTTATGACGCAAGCGCTTGGACGGCCTCCCGCACTTACCTACCGGGATTACGCCCTTGTGCCCGAGGACGGGAAGCGCTGGGAGCTGATGGACGGAAATCTGTTCGCGTCAGCATCGCCGTCTCCCGATCACCAGAGGGTGTCCCGCCGCCTGAAATTTTTGCTAATGAAAGTGCTGGAGGAGCCCGGCTTGGCCGAGATCTTTAATGCTCCCATTGATGTCATTCTTGATGACGAAACCGTGGTTCAGCCGGATCTCGTGATCGTGGGTTCAGACCGCGCAGATATCGTGACAGCACGCGGGTTGGAAGGCGTTCCCAGCATCGTGGTTGAGATTCTGTCGCCAACGTCAGGCGATCGCGACCATCACATCAAACGCCGCATCTATGAACGTTTCGGTGTGCCTGAATATTG
>JAYUUT010000282.1:0-2276 GCA_043754455.1 Myxococcales bacterium | reverse complement strand
TCGCGGGCCAATTCGACGATGGAACGCCTGTCCGCATCACGAATCACGGGGACTATCAAACCATCAGGGGTAGCCGTGGCAAGGCCTATGTGGTAAGCGCGCCGTTCGACAATCTCGCCCGCGGCCTCGTCCAGAAATGCATTCATCTGCGGGAACTTGCGCAACGCCTGCACGACCGATTTGATGATGAACGGCAGATACGACAGTTTCACGTTCTGGGCAGCCAGCCGCGCGTTGGCCTTCTGGCGCAGGAACACCAACTGCGTGCAGTCCACTTCTTCGACGTAGGTAAAATGTGCGGCCTCGCGGCGGGCCTTGACCATTCGTTCGGCGATCTTCCGGCGCAGGCCGCGAAACGGAATACGGACATCAGCCTGATCTGTCGCGGTGGGGGGTGTCCGCAGGGCCGTCGACAGGGATCCGTGCAGCCCCGGAAGGCCCCGCGCAGCCTGGGCGCGTTCTACGTCGTCAGACGTGATCCGACCCGCAGGCCCCGTGCCGGGAACGCTGGCCAAATCGACGTTCAGCTCGCGGGCCCGCTTGCGCGTGGCCGGCGTGGCCAACACCGTCGTGTTCACGACGTCAACGTGGGCGACGCTAGGCAAATCCGCAGTGGGCAGCGGCGCGGTTGGGGCGGGAGCCGTCCGTGTGATTCGCGCTGTGATTTCATCGTCCGCGCGTGGACGTGGGATCGGCACTGCAATCAGCGGCCCGGTCTGAAGGCGTGGGGCTGGGGCCACGGGTGCGGCGGACACGCCGTCGTCGATGGTGATCAACACCTGCCCTACTGGGCAAATCTGGCCTTCTTTGAATCCCAACTTCGTCACGCGGCCCGCACGCGGCGTGGGGATTTCGACCGTGGCCTTATCGGTCATGATCTCGACCATGGGCTGATCCACCGTCAGAACGTCGCCTTCTTTGATAAGCCAGCGCACGATCTCGCCTTCGACCACACCTTCACCGATATCAGGCAGTTTGAATTCGTAGGGCATCGCAGGCTCCGATCAGAAATTCACGGCCCGTTCGCACGCATCCAGGATCCGCGCGGCGTCCGGTAGGTAATCGTGTTCCAGGGTGTAGGGGAAGGGCGTGTCGAACCCCGTCACCCGTAAAATGGGGGATTCCAGGTGCAACATGACGCGTTCCTGGACGCTGGCGGCGATTTCCGCCCCAAACCCGCAGGTCCGCGGGGCCTCATGTGCCACCACCACGCGGCCGGTTTTCATGGCCGACGCGGTGATGGCGTCGATGTCCAGCGGGACCAGGGAACGCAAATCGATAAGTTCAATGTCGAACCCAGCGGCCCCCATCCCTTCGGATGCCTTGACCGCTTCTAGGGCCGTATGAACCATCGCGCTCCAGGCAATCACGGTCACGGATCGCGCTGATCGTCCGGCGGCATGCCGCAGGATCTTGGCCTCGCCAATGGGGATCGTAAAATCACCGGTAGGGACGTCCCCTTTGGACGCGCGGTAAACGCGTTTGGGCTCCATGAAGATGACAGGATCTTCGCCCCGGATGGCCGATGCCAGCAGTCCTTTGGCATCCACCGGGTTTGATGGGCACACAACCTGAAGCCCCGGGGTGTGGCAAAACAGCGCCTCGGGGGATTGCGAATGGTAATGGCCACCCTTGATGCCGCCGCCCACGGGCGTCCGGATGACGACCGGGGCTGGGTATTCGCCCCCTGATCGGTACCTGAATTTGGCCAGCTCGTTCACGATCTGATCAAACGCCGGGTAGATAAAATCAGCGAACTGAATTTCAGCCACAGGTTTCAGACCGTACAGCGCCATTCCGATCGCGCTGCCAATGATGCCCGCCTCGGCCAAAGGTGTATCAAAACAGCGATCGGCGCCGAATTCCTCCTGCAACCCTGTGGTCGCCCGGAACACGCCGCCGAATCGCCCCACGTCCTCGCCCAGCACCACCACCCGTCCGTCGCGTCGCATTTCCAGTCGCAGGCAGTCGTTAACCGCCTGAATGATGTTCATATCAGGCATTCAACGGTACCTGGGGTGGTCGGGGATCGGACGGTGTCATGGCGCAACGATACGAGGTGCGCACGGGCTTACGCCAGCCCGTCGCAGGAATCAACCCTCAAGAGCAGCCAGGTGCGCCATGACGACAAAATTCGGGGAACAGCCAGCGCCCCAGATTTACGCCCCTTAGACAGCCTAAATCGCTTTTTCCGAGACCTCGCCCGTCGGTCTGACGACATCCCCCCTGATGGGACGTTGTGTTTACTTTTGCGCTTTATTTGTTCTGGGCTTTTC
>JAYUUT010000281.1:0-6837 GCA_043754455.1 Myxococcales bacterium | reverse complement strand
GCTGGGGCAACAACACCCACAGGAATGGGCGGCGTCCCCGGCGCTGACCCGGGTGGCGTCGCGGCTGCTGGGTGCGTTGAACGTGCCGGGACGCGACGGCTGACCGGAAATGAAGCCTCGAACATCTTTGGGCGGCTGTTGGGACTGACCCCGCCTGGACCGGAACAGTTTCCTGATGACCAACAGTCGTCGCGTGGTTTCGAGAACTCAGCCCATGAACAGGTCCTAGGCCCTGCGGCAGTCGAACGGATCTACAACACAGTTTACGAAACCATTGATCGCAGTTTTTCAAACCCGACGTCCGGCGCCCCAGATTTCAAAATGTGTGCGGCACCTTCGTACGCCGCCTGCGTACGTGAACGATTGCCCGCGTTCTTGCGAAAGGCCTTCCGTCGTCCCGCAGCGGCCGATAGCCGCGCTGTTATCACGAAGGTGTTCGATGATGGCGGCGGCACGCCCGAGGCCCTACGCAAAACCCTGGTTGTCACGTTGCTGTTGCCGCGCTTCTGGTTCGTGGTTCGTGCGCCTCACCTGACCCCTGCGTCCCCCCTGGACGCGTTTGACGTGGCCGAACGTTTGGCCTTGCAGCTTTGGGGATCGTTCCCTGATGACGAACTTGGCCAGCTGGCCGACAACCGCCAGATCTTAGATGCTACGGTGCTGGCGAAACAGACCGATAGAATGATGAAAGATCCGAAAGCGTCGTACTTTTTTGAACAGTTTGCGTTCCAGTGGTTGGGGCTGGGACGTCTGGAGGCGGTGGCGCCGACGGAAAAACGCCTGGCGAAACTGACATCCGAGATCTTGGTCGACATGAAAAAGGAAACTCTGGAGTTCGTTCGCCAGATCATCTTGCAGGGGCGTCCGTTGTCGGAAATCGTCGAGGCCAACTATTCTTTTGTCAACGCCCGGTTGGCATCGCTTTACGGCATCAGCGGTCCGGCAAAGACCAGTTTGGAACGTACGATGATGCCGCAGCCCCGGATGGGCCTGCTGACCCAAGCCAGCCTTTTGACCCAAACCAGCCATGACGGTTCGACCGAGCCTGTACGCCGGGGTTTGTTTGTGACCACAAAACTGCTGTGCCGGGAGCCGCCCCCGCCCCCGGCTGATGTGGCCGCGATGATAGCCGGGATGGAGAAACCGACTGTGGAACCATCGGCTGTTCAGAAGGTTCAGGGTCGGCTTGATACGCCCTTGTGCAAGGGTTGTCATTCGAACATGGATCCCATCGGATTGGCGATGGAAGGGTTCGACGACGTGGGCCGCGCGCGGACGAAATATGCAGACGGATCCCCAGTTGTGGCCACAGCCCAGTTGAACGGTCAGGCCACTGATGACCTTGCGGCGACCTTGCCAAAACTGGCCAAAGATCCCGGCCTCGGTCTCTGTTTTGTGGAACACCTGGCCGCCTACCTGCTGGAACAAGATCTCAGTCTGACCCGGGGGAACAGTTGCCAACTTCGCAAGCTGATTGAAAAACCTAATCTGGGGGCGATGACCATTGGCCAGTTAATTGTCGAGATCACCACGGCGCCTGAATTTCAACGTTTGTAACGGAGGACGAATATGACCATTTTGAATCGTCGAAACTTTCTCCGTGGCGCCGGAACCTGTATTGCGCTGCCGATCTTCGAGTCGACCCTGCCTGCCCAGGCCTTCGCGCAAATGCAGGCCCGGCGTCGGCTGGTGCTGATTTATAACCCGAATGGTTTCCAGTCCAGCGGTGGGTTCATGATGGACCACGTCACCAACGAACTAAAAGATCACTATCAGGATCTTCGTTTGGTGGGGAACATGAACAATCCCAATAAAGGAAGTTACGACAACGGGTTGTTTCACTGTAGCCACAGCGCCTGTTCCGCGTCGTACATGAGCGCGATACCCCTGACGAAAATATCAGGGGGGTATCTGCGACCGAAGACCTTTGATCAAATGATTGCCGAGAAGATATCGGCCGGGTTGTCGATGCAATCAATTGGCATGACCTTCATCAAGCTCCGGCCCTACGTACACTTCACCTATGGCACGTATTCGTACATCAAGGAAAACGTTCCGCTGGAAATGACGACTGATCTTGGCAGCGTGTTTCGGCGCCTGACCGCCGGGGGCGAAAAAACGCCCGCCGTCCTCATGCGGGACGAACAGCTACGGGTCGAACGAAAATCGGTTCTTGACCGGGTCATGCCTGAAATCCGATCTCTGCGCAGCGCGCTGGGGGCCAAGACGGATCAGGAGAAACTTGACCAGTACTTAAGTGGCCTGCAGGACGTCGAGCGTCGGCTAACGCCAGGCGTGGCTCGTCCTAGCGGGACCTGCGACGCGACGGCGTTGAAGGCCCAGATCGACGCCAACGGCCAGAATTTTCCGCAACGTCAGGCGCTGGTTTACGACCTGGCCGCGACGCTTTTGCAATGTGATCTAACCCGTTCAATCTCTATCCACATGGGCGAAAATGACTATCAGTTTTCGGGACTTGGCGGAATCAGCGGGTCCGCGAACTGGCACGGGGCTTCTCATGACGGCGATCGAACGAAGGTAAAACAGATCGAGGCGTACGTGGCCAAGGGTTTCTCTTCGTTTCTGGCGCAGCTTAAAAAACGCGATGATGGCGGCGCCAGTCTGTTACAGCGCAGCGCGGTCGTTTATATGAGCGACATGGCGGGAACCGGAGATCCCCATTCCCCAAGCGGAATGAGCCTCCTCGTTGCAGGTCAGGCTGACGGGCTTTACCCGCGCGGCACCGACACCACGAAGCTGAGGCGGTTGGCCCTCGGCGGGACGATCTTCGATTTTTGGTTCACGATGTTGCACGATTTCGGCATTGACGCCGCATCGTACGGTGCCGGGAACAAGTATCGCAGCGAAGTTCGCGCCTGATCCCTGCCGACGCACAGAGCCACCGTGGCTCAAGACCACCTGGGCTGATGCCGATGGTTCTCGTATGGACTTGGTCTGCGCTTCGGGACCGATCGGTCTTGCGCGCTTTATGTGTGATGCGGGGCGTAGGGGCTTATGGCGCCCCTTCGTTCTGACTGTGGCCCTGTCTGGTCTATCGGGCGTGGCGTGCCGGCAACCCAACCCCGCCTATGTGGACCCATCTATACAGACAGATTCGGACGGGGCTGCCCCGATCGAGGCCGCCGGCGCTGACGCCGGGGGAGCTGCCGGACCGCAGGACATGCAACTTTGGCTCGATGACCTTCTAGGCGCCGCCCAGCCCGCAGGTGGCATTGACGGCCTAGCTGTGGTTGACGGGCCTGCTGAACCGCTGCCACAGGCTGCCGATCTGGGGATTGGCAACGATCGTGCTGGCGACACATCGGCGGGCGCCCGGGACACGGTTGTCCTGGTGGATGGACAGCCCGCAGATGTCCTTGCGCCACAAGACGTGTTGGCGATTCGTTTGGACGGTGCTGCGACGACCCCGGTCGATGCGGTCTTATTGCGATCCGACGTTGCCCTTTCCAGCGTCGACGTTGCCCCTCCCATTGCCTGTGCCGCGACACCTGATGAGGATGGTGATGGCGTCGGGGACGCGTGTGACAACTGCCCCGTTGACATCAACCCCGATCAAGAAAACTTGCGCGAGATGCAGGCCGGGCACGCCGCCGATGGACTAGGGGACGTATGCGACCCGCGGCCTGACCAGTCCGGGGACGGGCTGCTTTTCTTTGACGGGTTCTCAACCAACAGTCTAGATCCTGCTTGGCTTGGGGATCGCGGGCAGTTCTCGGTGGCCGGTGGGGCCCTGATTTACGATCGCCCCGATGACATGGGCAGCTACAGCCTGTCGCGTGGCACGGCCCGGAACGTTCAGGTCGTCGCCACTGCGAAAGTCGTTAGATGGAGCACCCAGGCCGTTAATCGAAACGTATGGCTGGAGGTTCGCGGCAATCCGGCGACTGACGAAGCGCTTCGTTGCTCGGGGCGACGCGACGCCGCAGGGGCGACCACGTTGGCCTATTTCTCCTATAATGATTTCAGCGCCCCCGTCGCTACGACGCCCGCCGTCCTGACCCTGGGATCTGCCCACAGACTTAGCACCAGGGTGTTGGACGGGGATCTGAGCTGCGGGCTTGACGGGACGACCTTGGTACAGAGAAACGTCATCGTTCGCGACGGCGCCGTGCAGGTGCGTGTGCGTTATGTCAGCGTGCAGTTGTTGAACGTGACGGCGTACCGAATAGGTCCGTAATCGCGCGCGTTTTTGTGCGAATCAGCCGCGGCTTATCACCAGGCGTTTGACGACAATGGGGGTTTTCGGCTTGCTGCCGCTGTAGTCGGATGGATCTTTTTCCACATGGGTGATCTTCTTGATCACTTCTATGTCCTTACAGGCACCGAAGACCGCGTGACGGTTGTCCAGGTGGGGCGTGGGCAATTCGGTGATAAAAAACTGACTGCCGTTGGTGCCGGGGCCTGCATTGGCCATCGACAAGATGCCGGGCTTGTCATGCCGCAAGGTCGGGTCGAACTCGTCCTCGAACTTGTACCCGGGGCCCCCCATGCCAACGCCCAACGGGTCGCCCCCTTGGATCATGAAGTTGGGGATTACGCGGTGGAAAACCAGCCCGTCGTAGTAGGGCCGTTTTTGTACCTGGCCGCTTTTGGGATCAATGAAGGCCTTCTTGCCGCGCGCCAGGCCCACAAAATTGGCGACCGTGCGCGGAACCTTTTTCTCGAACAGTTCACATCGGATCTTGCCCATCGTGGTGTCGAACACAGCCAGCAGGGGGCCTTTGCCTTTTAGATCTTTTATGTAATCCGGTAGATCTTCGGCTTTGGGGGGGGCCACTTCGGTGGCGGGCTTGGCCTCGGCCTGGTCCGCGGGTGGCTTCAGTTCGGCGACAGCGGCTGCCGGTGGGAGGGCCTCGGTAGGAGGGGCAGGGGGGGGCGTCGGCGCCGGGGGCGGCACGACCGCCGGGGGAACAGCGGCAGCCGCAGGTTCGGGTTGACGAATCGGTTCATTCCGGCACCCCGCGGGCAACAGGGCCAAGGACAAAAAGGACGCGGATACAATCAATCGGATAGGCATACCCCAGAACATAGATCACAGCCTGATTTGGCGGCAAGTGCCTGACGCGGGCACAATAGATCCGTGGACGCCTTTGCTGTCACCGCCGCTGACATTCACCGCGCCGCTGATGCGCTGGCCGGGGCGTTGGTGGTAACCCCCTGTCCCCGGTCAATCACGTTGTCCAATCTGGTTGGGGCGGACGTGTTCTTGAAGTTCGAAAACCAGCAGTTTACGGCGGCATTTAAGGAACGGGGCGCCCTAAACGCGCTGCTGGGATTGTCGCCCGCGCAAAGGGCCTGCGGGGTTTGCGCCCCGTCAGCGGGCAATCACGCGCAGGGCCTGGCGTACCACGCGGCCCGCCTGGGGATTCCGACGGTTATTGTGATGCCGCGTTTCACGCCATCGGTCAAGGTGGCCCAAACCCGGGCACTGGGTGCCGAAGTGATTCTGTACGGCGATAACTTCGACGAGGCGCGGGACCATGTGATCGACCTTGTGGCCCAAAGGCACCTGACCCTGGTGCATCCGTACGACGACGCGCGGGTCATCGCAGGGCAGGGCACCGTCGCTTTAGAAATGCTGAACCAAGTCCCGGGCCTGGAAATCCTGGCGGTGCCCGTTGGCGGGGGCGGGCTTATCGCGGGGATGGCGGTGGCTGCCCATGCTCTTGCCCCTGGTATTGAACTGTTTGGCGTCGAGACCTTGAGGTTTCCGTCCATGCACCGGGCCTTGCGGGGGTTGCCGCCTGTGTTTGGGGGGCCGACGATTGCAGACGGCATCGCGGTCAAAACGCCGGGTCGTTTGACGTTGCCGATCATCAAGGCGCTGGTCAAAGACGTGTTGCTGGTCGACGAAGGGCACCTAGAAGAAGCGCTGTTGTTGCTGCTGGAAATTGAAAAAACCGTGGTTGAAGGTGCGGGCGCGGCGGCGCTGGCGGCGCTTTTGGCGTATCCGGATCTGTTTCGTGGGCGCCGCGTGGGGTTGTGTTTGACCGGGGGAAATATCGATCCGATGCGTCTGTCTTCGATCGTCGAACGGGGCATGGTGCGAACCGGCAGGTTGGGCCGCATCCGCGTCGAGGTACCTGATCTGCCAGGGGCGCTGGGTGCGGTGACGGCGCTTTTTGGCGTGCAGGGCGCCAACATTGAAGAAGTTCAACACCAGCGCGCGTTCACCCAATTGCCTTTGGCGGCGGTGGAAGTTGATTTCGTGTTGCGCACGCGCGATCGCGCCCATGTCGAACAGATCCTGGCGGCGCTAAATGTGTCGGGGTACCGGGCGCATGTGCGGAACCAATAGCCAAGGTTGGGAGTTCAGCCTCGGAGAACGGTAGATTTTTTGAGGTTGGCACGGCGAAAACTGTCACGGATCACAACTCGAATCGATCTCGATACGCAGGGGCGCGGGCATCACATCTATGGCACGCAACATCAACGAGGCGGACACCGAGCTGTCGGCGGATTCCATCTTATTGACGCGTGACGGACTGGACCCCATTGCCGCTGCCAATTCGGTCTGGCTCCACCCGAGTCTTCGTCGGCGCGCTTTTATCAAGGTCACGAGGGCGACGGTATCCACAGTGACATCATGTCAAATATGACAAACAACGAAAGGGGGATCCTAAAACTCCAGACTTGATGTTTTCCCCAGACGAATTCATAGAAAAGCTGATTCCGCTGATTCACCGTCCAAGGGCCCACACGATCCGTTACCACGGCTTATGCGGAGCCCCGCATAAACCGTGATATGCGGAGCCCTCGATTATGCGGAGGCGTACGGCTGGCGGTTCTAGTTCGCAAGTAAAATCGGGCAGTTGG
>JAYUUT010000280.1:0-2185 GCA_043754455.1 Myxococcales bacterium | reverse complement strand
TGAAAACGGATGCCAAACGGCGCCGTTCGACCAGCGTGGCATCGAGCCGCAGTAATTGAGGCCGTCCGACGGCGGCGCACAGGTCGGTCATGCGCGCGTTGACGCCGGGTTCGACAAACTGTTCACGCGCCAAGGGATCTTTGTCCCGAACTTCGGGGGACAGGGTCATGGCGTGGTTTCGCAAAAGACGCACACGATCGGCCAAGGCGGGGTCGGCCGTGGTGATCATGCCGCCTTCGCCGGTGGTGACGACTTTGCGCGGGTGAAACGAAAAACAGGCCATGAGACCGTGGGGCCGCCCGATGCGCTCCCAGCGGCCACCAAGGTTGATTTCGGTGCCGATGGCGCAGGCGGCGTCTTCGATGATGGGAAGGTTGTGGGCCCGCGCGATAGACCCCAAGGCGGCCAGATCGCAGGGAAAACCTACCTGGTGGACGACCAGGATGGCCTTGGTGCGGGGCGATACGGCGCCCGCGACGGCGGCGGGGTTCATGCACAGGGTGTCGGCCTCAACGTCCACAAACACGGGCCTTGCACCCACAATGGCAATGCAATTGGCGGTGGCGATGAAGCTGTGGCTGACGGTGATGACCTCGTCACCCGGGCCGATGCCCAAGGCGCGCAGACACAGTTCCAAGGCGGCGGTGCCGTTGGACACCGCGACGGCGTGGGGGCTGTGAACCGTGGCGGCGAATTCTTTTTCGAAGGCGGCCACCTCGGGGCCTTGCATGATCCAGCCGGATCGGATGACCCGCGCGGTGGCTTCCCATTCGGCGGGGCCTAGATCGGGACGGACGATCGGGACCTTGACGAGGGTCGCCATCAGCTTTGTCCCAACTTTCCGGCGACGCGAGTGGCTTCCTCGACGGCGCGCGCGAGAACCGAACGAATGCGACCGTCTTCGAGGGTCAAAAGCCCGGCGATTGTGCAACCTGCGGGGGTTGTGACCTGATCTTTTAAGGCTGCCGGATGAAGCCCGGTTTCCTGCACCATACGCGCCGCGCCCTGCAACATTTGGGCGGCGATGGCCACGGCGACGTCCCGGCGCAGGCCCATCATGACGGCGCCATCAGCCAGGGATTCCATAACCAAAAATACGAACGCGGGCCCGCTGCCGTTGAGGGCCGTAACAACGTCCATGTTGCTTTCATCAAGCTCGGTCGAACGGCCGACCCCATTGAAGATCTCCAGCGCCTGCGCGACTTGGGTGTCAGTGACGCCCTTGGCCCGTGCCAGCACGGTCATGCCCTGGCCTATCAGCGCTGGGGTGTTGGGCATCGCGCGGATAAGGGCGCTGTTGGGCAACCACGCTGACAGTTGCGCAAGCCTAACGCCGGCGGCAATGCTGATGACGGCTTTGCCTTCTAGGGCCGATCGCATCTGGTCGTTGTCGACCGCGCCGGCCATGTGTTGTGGTTTCAAACACAAAAGCGCCAGGCTGCATTCCCGGGCGGCTGCCAGGTTGTCCTGCGTGACCTTCATCCCATGTTCCTTGGCCAGCGATTCGACCAATTCGGGGCGCCGATCGGTGGCGTAAACCTGGGACGGCAGCAGTTTGCCCGAACGGAACAGGCCTCGCACAATGGCCTCGCCCATGGTGCCGCAGCCAATGACGGCCAACGTGTCTCCGGTTTTCAGCATACGTGGATGCTACCTGGAAACGGACGGTCTACCAGGTTCAGGCCCTTTGGCATCCGTCTACGGGGAGAACGTTGCCGCGGTTTGTGCTTGCGGATCCGCCGATCGAGAACCCGGCCTTGACCTGCTTTCAGAGCGCGTCGTCGATCGCGCATCCCCACGGGTCGGGGCTTTTGGGGGGGTGACAATCAGGTAGCCATGGTACATCTGTCAAATGATGTGTCGCGCTTGAAGCCACCAGATCTTGGGTCGAACTCTCCTCTGGCTCATGTGCGGCCCAGCGAAGCTGTACCCCTCCAGAACCCCAAGCATCTGCATTTACTTCGGTTCGTATCGGATGTTAGGGGCTGGGGCCTGACAGAGCCCGTCATTTGTAAAGCGCCACGTGTCCGCAGTTTAAAGGTGGAATTTTGTTAGCCAACGATCCGGGGAGAATGGCGCTGTTCAAGGCGGGGGCGGCGCTGCAGAGCGCGATTTTCAACAGCGCCGACTTCTCGAGCATCGCCACTGACGCGAAGGGCGTCATCCAGATTTTCAACGTGGGCGC
>JAYUUT010000279.1:0-7942 GCA_043754455.1 Myxococcales bacterium | reverse complement strand
GACGGCACCACACCCATCAGCCCTTCGGTCATGTCGACGACGGCCTGATCTTTCTGTGTCTTGACCGCCCATTTGGTGGTGACGCCGCCGTCTATCAGCTGAAGGGCAATGGCCCAGCACAGTTTTTCGGTCGCCTCGACCGAGAACATGTTCGAATCGTGCGGCATCAACGGTTTTTCTTCCGCCCGCGAATAGGCGGATCCCGGAACCCCGAACGCCAGATTTCGGGCCTGGTTGGCGATCCGAGGAAGTGTGCTTTCCCCTGCCTGGTTACACAGATCCGTGACTCCTAGGCGGGCTGATAGGCGCGCGCACCAGGTCTCGCGCCGGGCGATGCTCATCACCACACCGGTTTCATCCGCGCTCTTGCCTTTTTCAGCGAACGTCACCAGCGGCGACACCATCAACTCACGCACCAAGGTCTTGAAGTTAAAGGAGCTCTTTTTGAACAGGGCGGCAACCCGGACGAATTCTGGGTCGTCTTCGACACAGGCCTCTGAATTGGCCAGCGTACACAGTTTCTGGGTCCAGGCCGGGGCAAACCGTGGGTGGTCCACCAGGGCCTTTGCCAGCACATCAATGCCCTTGCCCGACATCGGCGCCACCCCATCCACGCTGAAGGTGGCAACTTCAGGGATTGGGTTCTTCGGATTTTTCATATCAAGCTGTTGCGAATATGTCAGCGTGTAGGTTTGTTTGAAGAAATCCCGCATCGGATCAAGGGTCCTGTGACAGCCCAGACACACCCCATCGCTGGCGTGTTGGGTGTCGACGCTGCTTTCGGAAACCTGAACCGTAACGGCGCTGTCATCAAAAGAACGCCCAAGCCCGACGATCAAAGCCTGGTTCAAGGTCACCCGGTATTGGTTCGAAAGGTTGGTGGGCCAGTTGGCAAAAAAGGCCAAGGTCGTCATGAACCCAACCCGGGGCGTGGCCAACACCAAATCTTTGAACGCGGGATCGCGAAACTTCGGAACTTCCCAGAAGATCGAGCGTTCTTCGCCGTCTTTTGGCGCGCGAATGGTCACCCATTTCCAGGTATTCCAATCATCGGCTGTGAACACAGAGGGGGCAACAGCGCCGTTGCAGGCGGCCCGATTGCCAAACAGCGCCCGAAACACATAATTGATGGCCGCCGCGCTTTTCTGAACGGCGGGATCGACGCAGGGCTTATCACCCGCCTTCATCACGGGCGGCGTGTACGCAAACACCATGAAGTTCGGCGACGCGGGGTTGATGGAATCTTCGAAGGGAATCGGCACGGGAATGCCAGCGCCGTCCAGATTCGCGGTCTGTGTATATGTGAAAGGTTTTTCCTTCGGGTATTTGTTCAAAATCCAGTACCCGGGAAGGTATGCGGCGTTCAGATCGGTCTGGGGAGCCGCGTCCATATAGGCCAGCGCCGCCATCATGGGGACGTTCAGACGGAACCTGTGGGTGGTGACGGTTTCGGTGAAGGGGCGGCCTTCATCCACCAACCCCAGCGCCGTCTGGGCAAAACTTTCCTCGACGCTTTTTAGCATCTTGTTCTGTTCGGCCGCCGAGATGCCGTTCGAGCTGAGTTTCAACTGTTCATCAAGATCGCTGCGATCAAGCTGTGTCTGTTGAAAGGCATTTTTGAAAAAATGCAGCGTCTTGCCGCGGAATTCTGGCAGCGCCATCCACTGGTCAATCATCGGCCGCAAGACGGTGCGGACCTTTTCGGGTTTGGGATCGGCGGTGATCAGCCGTCGTTCTTCATCCTTTAGGGGCAAACCCGTCAGCAGATCTTTGATCTTGGCCCCGTAGGCCGCAGGCGACAGCGCCGCAAACGGAAGTTTGGCCACCGCCGGTTCGGCAGCAACGGGGCTGGGGTTGGCTGATGGTGCCATGGCCCCTGGTTTGGCGGGCTCGGTTGCTGGCGCGTTGGTCGTCGGCAGGGCAGCGGATTTTCCCGGCCCCGTTGGGGCGGGCGCCTGGGGATCCATTGAATCAGATGCAAGCTGGCCGACGCAAGCGGCGGCCGGCAGGAACAGACATAAAGCGGAGAGACGGAGAGCGGGTATTCGCGTCATGAGATCGCCTCGCAGTTGGGGAGCAACCATCTGATGAGCAACCTTCGGGCCAACGCCGCGTTGAGGATTAAAGACGGAGTGACGGGACTGGGACGGCGACCCCCAATAATTCCAAGGGTCTACAAGCGCGAAACGACCTTAGCTGACATGTCGCAGGCGTAACAACTGTAACAACGGCTGTCACTTCTTGCGAAACGAATCGGGATCGACACCGTACAAATCCATCCACCGGTGGATCTGCATCCGGGCCTTGCCCATATCACGGGCGACGGCGCTGACATTGCCCGCGTGTCGCTGCAGCGATTCAACCAGGCGGTCATGAAGTTTCGCTGACGTGGCATCAGCAGGTTCGTCCGCGGCAGGCTCTGCACCGCCACCGAGGTGGTCAAGATCGATCTCTTTTTCTTCACGGGACAGGACAACAGCGGATTGCACCGTGCGGTCAAGTTCCCGCACGTTCAGCGGCCAGGCACGTTTGTAAATGGCGGTCACCGCATCTGCTGTCAGGCGGTACTGGGGCGCCTCGGTGCCCGCATGACGTTTCAGAAGGGCGGCCACCAACAAACCCATATCTTCCGATCGGGACCGCAAAGGCGGTAGGGTCAGCGTGTAACCCGCCAGACGCCCCAACAGGTCGGCGCGAAATTCCCCGTGTTCGACCAGATCATCCAGGCGCCGCTGGGTGGCCGCAATGATCCGAACGTCGACGCGGACGGCGGTGGTCGCCCCCAACGCCATGACTTCACCTTCTTGCAACACGCGCAAAAGTTTGGCCTGGCTGGCAGGCGGAAGGTCGCCAATTTCATCCAGCAGCAACGTGCCCCCGTCCGCCGATCGGACCAGCCCGGGTCGATCCTCGCGGGCTTCGGAAAAGGCGCCTTTGCGGTACCCGAACAATTCGCTTTCCACGAGGGCTTCGGGCAAGGCCGCACAGTTGACCGCGACCAGACGCCCCGTGCGGTTGGACAGCCGGTGAATCTCCTGGGCCAACACTTCTTTTCCGGTGCCCGTGTCGGCCATCAGCAGCAAAGGCACGGTCGATGGAGCAAGGCGTGCGGCCTTGCGCAAGGTTTCGGCCAGCGCCGGCACAAACGTGCGCAGGGGCGATCCCGCAGACATAGAATCGGCTTCAGCGGCGATGGCCGGGCCGGCAGCCCGCAACATCAGCACGGTCCGCCCGACCACGAACCAGTCGCCCGGGCCGACGGCGGCGCGAGGCGTGCGTTCGCCACGCAGGCGGGTGCCGTTGCGCGATCCCATATCTTCGACGGTGGCCCGCGCCCCCGGTTCCAGCAACAACCGTGCGTGTTGCCCGGACACAGTCTGGTCAGGCAGATCAAGACGCGCCGATCCAGGTTTATCCCCGGGTGAGATGGCCAGCGGGGCCCCCCGCCCAATCACCACCTCGGTGACGCCCGTTAGGTCAAACGTGCGTCCCCCTAACAGGGGTTGTTCGCCGCAGAGGCCCAAATGCAGCGCCAAGCCCAAGGCTGGGCCCTCTTGGCTTCGTTCTTTTTCTGCGACCGTCTCGACGCTTTTGACCACGGGTGCTGATTGATTATCACCGAAGGCGGTCGTGCGCGCGCCTTTCTAACGGGTCTGGTCCGCCGAATCCTCGGGCGCGTCGCCTGTTCCTAACGACAACCCAGTTTCACGGCGGTGGGCGTGGCGCGGGTCAACGGCTCGCCTGTGCCCGATTCGCCGTTTTGGTTGCGGCCCCAGCAATACAGTTCGCCGTCAGAAGTGACCGCGCACACATGCGCCTCGCCGGCGCCCAACGCCACCGTCCGCGTGAGCTGAAGCGCTGCCACCGGGGTGGGATGTGGCACAAGCGATCCATCCCCGATTTCGCCGTTGCGGTTCTGCCCCCAGCAATACACGCCGCGCGCGGTGCGGGCGCACGAAAACGCGGCGCCCGCGGCGATCGATTCGGCCGGGGCAGGCAAATCGGGGACATCCTGGGGCCTGGGGTTGCGATCGGTCAGGACGCCCGACCCCAACTGTCCGCCGCCGCCCGCCCCCCAGCAGCGAACCCCACCGTTGCTTAGGCGCGCGCAGGTGTGGCTGGCTCCAGCTTTGATTTCGACCGCGCCCAAAATATCGTCGACAAACAGCGGCGTCGGGCGTGCAACCAGGGCCCCCTGCCCCAGTTGCCCTGATTCGGCCCCGCCCCAGCAGGCCACGCGCCCATCGGTCTTGCGCGCGCAGGTGTGCCCAGCGCCCGCCGTGATCTCGACGACATCATCCAGGTCGGGGACTTCCACCGGGCGCGGCTGCACGTCCACACCCATAACAACCATCATGGCCATTGTCATAGACATCGTCCCCGTTTGGCCCCGCGTGTTGGCCCCCCAACACTGCACGTGCCCGCCAACGATGGCGCAGGCGTGGCCCGCCCCGGCAGCCAGATCGGTGGCCTTGTCGGACAATGCCACCATCACGGGCGACGTTTGCGTTTTTTTGGCGCCATCGCCTAGTTGTCCGGTCAGTCCACCGCCCCAACAAAAAACCGCCCCATCACCACGCCGGGCGCAGGAAAAATCGGCCCCGGCTGCGATCTGCACAACCGCTGCCAGACCCGCAACCAGGGTGGGCGTCGATCGCGATCGACCGTCCTTGTCACCGAGCCGACCCTGCCCCCCGTTGCCCCAACACGCGACGGTGCCCGCGCCCGTGCGCGCGCAGGTATGCGACGAACCACCAACGACTTCGACCACATCGTCCAATTCAACGCGGGTGGGTTTGGCCAACGAAACCGGGTAGTCATCGCCCAATTGCCCTTCGCTGCGATCACCCCAGCACACAAGCGATCCCGTGTTCAACAGCGCACAGGTATGGCGGCCGCCCGCCACCAAGGACACAGCCCCCGTCACCGACCCCAGCACCGGCACGGGTGATACGGTGTCCGGTTTTTCTACGCCCAACTGGCCCGAACTGTTGGTCCCCCAGCAGGCCACTCGTCCCCCGTTGACGACAGCACAGGTGTGAAACTTGCCCGCCACAAGACTGCGGGCCGGTTCCAGCATCGACACAACCGCAGGCACACCCGAAGCAGGCATCATGCCCCGGCCTAGTTGTCCCAAAAGCCCCGTGCCCCAACACAGGACAACCCCGTCCGCTCGGCGTGCGCAACTGTGGCCAGATCCCGAGGCCAGTTGCACGACCCCATCCACACCGGGCACCAGCCGGGGTACGGTGATGGTCACGTCCGTGCTGCTGTCAATCTCGCGGCGGGTGTTGGTCCCAAAACAGGCGACCTGCCCCGATCGCAAACGGGCGCAGGTGAAATCGTCCCCCGCCGACAGTTCTTCAACGGGTGATGGAAGGCCCTGCACAAGATCGGGAATCGTGCGGGCGCTGAGGGTGCCGTCCCCCAACTGTCCCCGGGTGTTGTCGCCCCAGCACAGAACCGTCCCATCGCCTCGCCGGGCGCAGCTATGACGGGCCCCCACCACAAGCTGGACCGCACCCAAAAGGCGCATCACCGGTTTGGCAAAGGGGTGCGAAACGATGGTCCCATCCCCCAACTGCCCCCGGACGTTGGATCCCCAGCATTGCGCCTGACCCATCCGATCCAGGGCGCACACGTGGCTGTCGAACGACGCGATGTTAATGACATTGCGGACGTCGGAAACATCTTTGGGCAGGGCCCGCGCCACCAACGTACCGTCACCTAGCTGCCCAAAACTGTTGCTGCCAAAACACGACACCCGCCCGTCCTTCCACCCAACACAGGTATGGCTGTCCCCCGCGGCCAAGACACCGACCGCGCACAAACATTTGTTGTCCTGACACACAAGGCCCGCCTGACAGGTCCCCGTGTCGCAGCATGCGGCACCCGCAGCACCACAGGCGGCATTCACACAGGTACGCGACGTACCAAAATCACCATGCCTGCGCCCGGATGGACATTCTGCATCGGGAAAACTGCAGCGACTGTCAGGTTCGCAAACTCCCGCGCGGTCACCCCATACACACTGGGCGCTGGACTGACAGACAAAAGGCCGATCGGCACAAGAGCCCAGCGCCACACTGAGGCCGATCAGGAAGGCCCACGCGCGGTGTGCGCCCACCAAAGCGATCAAAATGTCCGCCTTACGATCAGGCCCCGGGACTGAAGATCAGGAACAACGGTCGTGCGTTCCACCGACGTGGGGCCGAACACCCGATAAACACCCAGAGCCAAAAGACCGACCCCAACCGCCCCCACACCTATCCCCAGCGGGCGCTGCCAGCGGGCACGTTCCATATGTCCCAGATAGCCGTCGTAGACCGACGAGTTCTGGGCAGCGTTTTCTTCGCCCAAGGAAAGCACAATAAACGTCGTTCCCACACCTAGGGCAATCGTGCCCGCTGTCAACACCCCCGCAGACAGCCAATCGGTTCTGACAACCGGCATAGGTCGAGCGGCCGACGCTGGGAGTGGGGTTGAAGTGGGGACAGCAGGGGCGACAGGCGCGGTGACGGGCGCAGATGGTAGCGGTAGGGAGGCCGGGTCGGTTTCGGCGCAGCGGCGCAGACCAATTTGGGCGGCCTCGACGTGATCGGCAGCGGGCGTCCCGGCCAAAAATTTCTGGTACAGGGGGACCGCGCGCGGGCAATTGCCACCAAGGCGTTCGGCCTGCGCCCAGGCAAACAGGGACGCTGGCGTGGGGACACGATCATGGGCTGCGTGAAACTTCACGGCCGCCGCAACAAATTCACGTCGACTGGCCAGCGCCACCCCTTCGGAGAACAGCGCACGCGCGGCCACATCCGGGGGTACATCCGGGGATACGGGGACCTGCGCCAAGACGGGCGCCGGGATCTGGACGGTTACCCAGATCACACAAACTATGGCGGCGAAAATACAGCGCATGCGGTCAATCTCAGTCCGATCTGGGTGGATGCGGGGTTACATATTACCCCCTCAGGGCGGACTTACATCCTGCCAATCAGGCCAGCAGTTTCTTAACGACCTCGCCGTGAACGTCGGTCAGACGGAAATCCCGACCTTGGAACCGGAAGGTCAGCTTGAGGTGATCGAACCCCAAAAGATGCAGGATTGTCGCGTGTAGATCGTGAACATGCACGGGGTCGCGGGCGATGTTGAAACCCAAGTCATCGGTTTCGCCCAAGGTGATGCCCTTTTTGATTCCGCCCCCAGCCAACCACATCGAAAACGCGTTTGGGTGGTGATCGCGTCCATCGTCGCCCCCCTGAACCATCGGGGTGCGGCCAAATTCACCGCCCCAAATGACCAACGTGTCATCCAGCAACCCGCGCTGTTTCAAATCCTTTAGCAGCGCGGCTGTCGGGCGGTCGGTCAGTCCGCACTGGGTTTTCAGACCCGACGTCAAACCACCGTGGTGATCCCAGGCTTCGTGAAATAGCTGCACGAACCGGACGCCGCTTTCCACCAACCGTCGGGCCAGCAGACAGTTGCTGGCGTAAGAAGGTTTGCCCAGTTCCGCGCCGTACATGGCCAAGGTTTCCTTGGATTCTTTGCGAAGGTCGGTCACCTCGGGGGCCACACCCTGCATCCGATACGCCAGTTCAAAGGCATTAATGCGCGTAGCGATTTCGGGATCGCCAACGATCCCCAGGCGTCGTTCGTTCAACCTTCTTATCGAATCCAGCGTGTCCCGCTGGGCAACATCATCCATCCCCGGTGGGTTCGACAGATACAGGACAGGATCGCCGCCGCTGCGAAACGGAACCCCCTGGTACGACGTGGGCAGGAACCCGCAACCGAAATTTCCCGCGCCCCCCGACGGGCCTTTCGATCCCGACTGAAGGACGATGTAGCCGGGCAGATCCTGATTCTGGCTGCCCAGGCCATAGGTCGTCCAGGCGCCCAAGCTGGGGCGGCCAAACTGTTGTGCGCCCGTGCTCATGAACACCTGCGC
>JAYUUT010000278.1:0-5214 GCA_043754455.1 Myxococcales bacterium | reverse complement strand
CGTTCGAACAGATGGTAACTGAGCGCGGCCATGCCCAAGGTTAAGGCGGCATACAAGGCAACCCGAAGGCCCCGCCTTGGAATCCCGGGCCAGTCGTCGATTCCAGTCAGGATTACCTGAAACGTCAGGACGTTTGCCACCATATGGAACAGATAAAGACCGTATGAAATTCGACCCAAATAAGTCATCGGTCGGACGCTGAGGAGACGCGACAGCTTGTCTTGAGGTCCGTACCAGAGCATGGCAACAAGGATTGCCGATAAAATTGAGAAAAAAGGCGCAAAGGTATTGCTAACCGAAACCATTTTCACGTGGCCGGTTTGCATCAAGACCTGCATCGATGCGACTGCCACTGTCGTTACGACGGCGACGATGACACGGGCGTCCGATGATAGAAGCCAAGCGGGAAGCCTCTGCTGCCTTCGTGCGAAAACGCAATATAGAGCCATTCCACATCCAACCACGACGCCAAAACCCCTGCCGGTTGGCCCCCGGGCCGGCTCCCAAGCGGGAATCGAATTCAGGAGCGGCCGGATCAAAAGAAACCCTGCACCCACTAGAATCAGAGCAAGGAAAGAACGCCGGCTCTTCACCAAGACAATCATAAAAAGTGGCCACACAAAGTAGTACTGCTCTTCGAGCGACAGGGACCACAGATGTCCCGCCAGACTTTCAAATTTCCAAAATCCGGAGGCCGGTCGAAAATTGTTGAAATGGAACCAAAGCGAAGCGATGAATTCACCGGGGCTCCATGCACCGTTCATCGTCATTTTGTGGGGGCTGATCACAATGACAAAACTAAGAATGGCGACGTAAAGGTAGTAAGCAGGGAACAGCCTGAGGGCGCGGCGACCCCAGAAATTCAGCAGGCTGATCTTGCCGTTCCTTTCCCATTCAAGGGACAGAAGCGTCGTGATCAGGAACCCGCTGAGAACGAAAAACAGGTCGACACCCAGCAGCCCCACATCGAAACCGCGGAACGCGGCGTGTACAGCCCAGACCCCTGAAATCGCAATGGCACGCAGTCCATCCAGGCTGGGTACGTGGGTCACAGCTGCGATTGGGGGGTGGGCATCATTGCCCTCGACCACGGCGGCGAGCCCTGTTTCGTTCAACACGTTGACGTCCTGTTTCCCATCATGGCCGCCGAGGTTAGCAAAACTCAGCCCCGGGGTTGTTCCTCGGAATCGGGGAAGCGAAAGCGGCCGAATGCCGCCTTTCGGAGCGATACAGACCGCGAGACCCGGCTGCGCACCCCGCGAGGCAGGGTGGCGAGCAGAAAATTCCTACGCAACACACGGAAAAGGACGCTGCGAACACAGCTTCGCTAGTGGGCGACCGAGATCGCCCTGTTTTCCTGCCATCCGCTGAACCGTTTAGGCCCTTCGGCGCGGAAGGCATGGGCCGGCCGCGACGCTGTCAGGCCGTGCCCCCTCACGATCGCATCAACAGACGAGACGCCTGGCCATTGCGATGCGCATTCAACCAGATCGGTCGCGCAAGGGTTTGCGTGGGCGCAGGCCATTTTGTCGATGACATCGTTGGGGTTAGTCAGTCGAACGACGCTGGCCTGTTCGGACCAGAACATATTTTCCCAGCGCCAGCGCAGCGAATTCACACATTTATCCAGATGTTTGTGCAACGGTTCGATGAAAAGGGGATAGTTTCCCTCGGCATCATGCACGCCCAAATGAACGTGATTCGACATGGTGATCACAGACAACACATCGATGCGATGGACCTGCGCGGCTTCAGGCAGGCAGTAGATGAAGGCATTGTTCAGGGCCGCATCAGGCCGCAGCAGGAACTGCCGCTGGGTACAGCGACGGGTGATCATGTAGGACCGATTGGGCAAAACCTGACGGGGATGGGACATGGTTCTGTGGGTGTCGGCGGCGGTGCCAGGAAGTTGCGTCTGGACCGCCGGAAAGCCGAAAAAATCAACCTGAGAGCGGGGCACGGAGACACACGGAGACATGGCAACCGAAATGGGACAGGAATCCGTCCCCGTCCAGGATTAAAATGACACCGGTAAAGCCAACGGCGGTTTTGGAACTATGAAAATCCGCTTTTTTCTCTCTGTTTGGGTATTGGGCTTGAGCTGTCATTCTTCTCATGGTCTCGGCGTGAAGATGCCGACCACTGTTGCTCAGTACTGCCGACTTGCTGAGGCAATATTTGCCGTGAGGGAGTGCCGAGGGCCAGTCTGCAGTGGCGCGACACTTGCCGAGGACGAATGTGTGTCTCGCTTTTCGACGAAGGAACATGGCATCCCGTTTCGGTTGCTCGAGTACAGTTTAAACGCGAAGGGAGAGTTTGGTGATCCACTTGTGAGTCCAGGGACTGTCTGCTCAAAGAACCTCTTTGTCCCGTTGCTTCCGAGTGATGGAGGCGACGAACACATGATGATCATTGTCATGCGAGATGATGACGGAAGGCTGATGTACCGGGCGAGTCCTGCTGTGCATATTTACGAATCCGGAAGCCTCGGCGCTACCGCCGGCACCGCCTGTGGTGGTTATAGCAGCGGATTCGTGGAGCGATTGGGGAGTGATTGGGTCGTGCGCCCCGCGCCCGTAAGACCATTTTGGTAGCGACATGTTCGACCAGCGAAAACACGAATCCCTGGACCGGGGTTGGTTTTAGGGCAGATCGAAAATCGGAGACGCAATGTCGCCTCTCGGCCGCGATCCAGCCGGCGAAACCCCGCTGAGCACCCCGCGAGGCAGTGGTGGCGAACAGACCGTACCCGCGCAACACGCCCCAAAACGCCGCCGCGGATACAGCTTCGCCGCGGGCCGCCGAGATCGCCCGATGTTCCTGCCAACTGCCGTGTCGCTTCCCCCCCCAGAAATTTGTCCCCTACGAAGGGGCTGGGTCGAGCGCCCCAACCCCGACATCCGGCGCCACGGCCACAAACCTGCGCATCCCCCAAGTTCCCACCGGAAACAAAACGCCCAGTGCGCCCGCCAGGAAGGCGGCCAAGGCGGTCGCGTATTCTTTCAGAAAATCACGCTTGCGCAGCAACGCCTCGACCCGGGCCCACTTGTTTTGCGCTGCCACCGTGGGTGACATCTGCCGCCGGAGCTCTTTGGTAAACGGCGAATCTTACCAGCGCTGGGCTAGAATGGCCTGTACCCACATGACCGTTTTGTGCGCAACATGGCGAATGCCAGCGGCGGTACGCTCCTTGAATTCGAGGGTGGACGTGACCAAGTCCACAAAGGCCACCTGGGTCAGTTCTTCGAACCCCTGTGGCCGCGCGAACGTCAGCGAAACGGACTGGGGCAAGGCCCATCGGCGCGGAAGAAATGGGCAGGCCGCGACGCCGTAAGGCTGCGCCCTTCACGATGGCATTAACCGACGAGACGCCCGGCCATTGCGAGGCGTAGTCCACCAGGTCAGCCGCACAAGGGTTTGCGTGGGCGTAGGCCATTTTGTCGATGATATCGTTGGGGTTAGTCAGTCGAACGACGCTGGCCTGTTCGGACGAGAACATGTTTTCCCAGCGCGCCCGCAACGAATTCACGCATTTGGCCAGATGTTTGTGGAACCGTTCGATGAAAAGGGGATAGTTACCCTCGGAATCGTGAATACCCAAATGAACGTAATTCGACAGGGCGATCACAAACAAAACATCGATGCGATGGACCTGCGCGGCCTCAGCCAGGCAATAGATGAAGGCACTGTTCAGGGACGCATCAGGACGCCGCAGGAACTGCCTCTGGGTACAGCGGCGGCTGATCCTGTAGGACCGATTGGGCAAAACCTGACGGGGAAGGGACATGGTTCCGCGGGTGTCGGCGTTGGTGCCAGGAAGTTGCGTCTGGTCCGCCAGAAAGCCGAAAAAATCAACCTGGGAGCGGGGAACACGGGGAGAAATCAACCTGGGAGGGGAGGGAAATAATGACGCCACAAATTCGCCAGAGAATAATTGACGGCCGCGTTCGGCATCTGCAGAACGAAATCAAGAACTTCGTGCGCTGGATCGGTCGCCTCAAGGGAAGTGGAGAATGAAGTTATCAACCGAGGAACTGCGAGCCTTTTTGGACGTAATTCTCAAAAGGCTAGAGGAGCGCGGGAAAGAAAGTGTTGACCTAGAAAAGGATTTTTACTGGCACGTTCCCACGGCAGCCTGGTCCGACCCGTACAACGAGCCGAAGGAACTGACGATGGGTCAACTGTCGGACGACCTTTCGGAGCTCAGAAGAATCGCTTCAGGCGAAGCGGATCCGCTGGGATACGCGGCAGTGTGGTTGGCGGCGATACTTCGCGCAGTGGGCGAGAACGAAGTTCTTTAGTCGTAAACGACCCGAAAATTCCGCGCCGGGGTTGGTTTTAGGGCGCATCGAAAACCGGGAACGCCATGGCGCCATTGTAAAGATCCCGGCCGTGGTTGAGTGCGCGTAACGGTTCACACCCCGGACTATCGACAGGGGCATCTTAGCCGCTTCGAGGCCGCTTCTCAGAAGGACGGAAAGCTGAGGAGTAATGGTGCTGCCGAGCCGCGGATACGCGCTTCGCAGGCCGCCGTCAGATAGTCAAGGGCATTGCACTTCCGCCTTCGAAGTGTCGAAACCACTGTGGGGGCCTGAAATCCCGGACCGGGGTTGGTTTGGCGAGACCCCCTCCCAGGTTAATTTTCCCGCGGCTCAGGTCAGGCCCGGTAGCGGCCCTTTGCAGATGGTGGGGTCACCGAAAGTCTGGATCGGCAGCCCCACCGCGTTGGCGATTGTGACGAAGGGATCGCTCATCGCGCGCTGATCTTTCGGGAACGTGACATAGCGGCCAGTCTTCAGCGCGCCGCCCGCATCGCCGATGATCACAGCCGCGTGGTTGCGCTCGCCGTCGTGATGTTTTCCGCCGCCGTCGTTGAACAGGACGACCAGGGTATTGTCGGCCATGGTCCCGTTGCCCTCGGGCACTAGCTGCAGCGCCTGATAGATGCCGGCGGCAAGGGCGGTGACCCAGTTGTCTATCTTCCGGATCTCGGGCATGTTCACCCCGTGGTGAATGCCGTGGCACCCCTCCTTCTGGCCGAGAAACCTGTAAAAACCGCCGCCGGGACCCGATGACAGGGCGAAGGTCGCGAATCGGGTCAGACCGCAACCGACGGCCGTTGCGATGATCTTTGGGAAACTCAGCAGCCTCCCCTCGGTGAAGTTCGAGTCATCCCCTTCGGGCCCCTTGGGGCCGAGCATCGGGGGCATTGGG
>JAYUUT010000277.1:0-10940 GCA_043754455.1 Myxococcales bacterium | reverse complement strand
GGCGCGCGCATTGGCCTGGCCGCGACAGTCGGCCACGAGGCTTGCGTTGAAGCTCGGCGGTTGGCAGACCATCTCCGTCCGCACCTGAATGGAGGCACGAATGAAATCTGCGATCACCTGGCCGTTGGCTTCGACACCTAGCGCTACGGCGAGATCGGCTCGCGACTGCGTGAACCTCGCGTACGCTTCGTTGACCGCCTTGAGGTAGCCCTCCGCTTCAACCACCCACGACGCGTATTTGGGAGGCATGTCGGCGATGGGGACCTGGATTTCGGCGCTGACATTGACGGAGGCTTTGACGGCAAAGGTGCCAGCACAGCCAGCGGAGAGCCCAAGAGCGGCCACAAGAAATGCGATCTGCGTACGGATCATCTGTATCCCCCAAGGTTTAGACTGACGGCCGACAGAATAGATGAAAGCTGGCCGAAGAACCAGTCCCTGACGTTTTCCAAAAGACCCCGTCCGGGGTTAGTTCTTCTTCGAAAGACCGAAAGACCCCGTCCGGGGTTAGTGGATTTGGGCAACGAGACGAGAGCAAGCGAGGCGCCTGCGTCGTGACGAAGAATGGAAATGAACGAGGCGCGCGACACAAATTGGCGTCCAAAATGGGGGTCGAACCCGCCGAAACCCCGCGGGCACGCGCAGCGCGCGCACGTTCGCCCAAATACTGGCGAAACGATCTGCTGCGGGGGCGCCCGCTGTGGTCAGGTAACGCAGACGCCGCATGCGACGCCGGCGAAGCGCCGCAGGAAGTAGGTTCCCGCGGGAAAGACGACGGCGGCATTGCCGGCGAGCCACGCGCAGCGAGCCTCGGTGTACGCCGCACGGAATGCTTTAAGGCGCGCGATGGCCTCGATGCGCGGCCAGTTGTCGGCCGCGGCGATGCGCGGGTCGAGTTTACGCCGCGGCTCTTGGGAGGACGGGCGGTCAAAGGGAGACTGGCGGAGGATCTGCTTGCGCCCCAGGACCCGGACGCCGCGTCGGGCGCGGTCGGCGGCGGCCACCCGCTCGACTCTCCAAGACGTTCTTTGATGAGGCGCCGGTACGCGTCTCGCTCAACCGCTCGAAACCGGGCGCCCGAACGCAACGCAACTCCACCCGTACCGGCATTTCGCCATCTGGACGAAAGAATCGCCGAGGCCTCACAGCGGTCAGCGCCTTGCCGAAGAGCGTGGTGAGCAAAGACGATGCACCTGGCCATTGAATTGCGGTGTCCACCAGGCCGTCCTTGGCGGGATTGGAGAGTGTGTAGATCAACTTGGCCATGACGTCGTCGGGTTCGACCAATTCGACGACGGAAGGTTGGGACGGGTCCCACATGGATTTGTCGCCGGCCAGACGCGCTGTTTTGGTGGCCGAGGCGTACGTCGGGAAATTCCTGCTGGCGTGTGGGGGTCGGGTGGTGGCAATTGCACGCTGGCTACCGGGGGTTCCCCAACGACGGCGGCTGACGGACACCTACCTGACGGATCCGGCGCTGCGGGCACCAGGCCCGGTCCGCGAAGACGATCCTTTAAAAGAGTTCGAAAGTACGGCGGATGTCCCCCGTTGATGGCCGTATCAGGGCACCCGCTTCCAGGTCGCCCGGAACGCCGTGGCCTTCAGCACCGGTTCTTCGACAGCCAGGATGTAGTCCACCCGCCGGTTGCGGGGCTCGTCGGTGTTGTCCGGGGTCACGACGGCGGGGGCGTGCTCCCCAAATCCTTCGTACGAAATGGGCAGCCGCAACCCGTGCTTGCGAAACCAGGCCGCGATGGCTTGGGCGCGCTTTTGCGACAACGTGACGTTGTAGGCTGCGGCGCCCTGTGAATCGCTGTGTCCTGCAACGAAAAGGCGGATGGCGCCTAGGGATCGGTACCGGCCCAGCGCTTCGGCGATCAGTTTCAAACTTCCCACAAGTTTTGGTTCTTCTGCTGCTGCAATGTTGGCGCTGTCGGTTGCGAAGCCGACCTCTTCGTGCGCGATGCGGACGGACCAGGGGGTCAGCGCAATGCCGGTGAAAAAACCTTCCGTGTCGGTGAACTGCAAGGTCAGGCGGGCAATCTCCTGTCCACCTTGTGGTGCGGGCCAGTTCACATCGAACGGATCGCCCGCGCCCGTGTCCTTCACGATCGTTTCGAAGTCGACCACCGCGGCCCCCGTGGGATCAAACCCGTGTCCCGAAACATGGGCCGGGGGGCGGGACAGCCGGGCCTCTAGCCGTCGCGCCAAAAGGTCGATCTTCGCGCGATCAACCTGGACCTGCAGCGGGGCGGCGACCAAGGTATCAAAATTCAACGTGCTTTGTTGGGCTTCACCCCGCGCCCTGAACCGAACTTGCCCTTCAAAATGGTGGGTGCCCGTTTCGCCGGGCAGGCTGATGTCGTGGATCGCGCCTGCCGCCATCACGGCCCTCGACCCGGAAACCACGCGCCCATCATCGCGCTTCAGATCGAATTGCAATCCGGTCACCGCCTGCGTAGCCGTCAGCCGCACGCGCGGCACCGTCCCCTGCGTGACTTTGTTGACAAGGTCCACCCGAAGCGCCTGGGCCCGGGCTGACATAGGAAGCACGGCGGTTAGAACCGCCAGGGCAAAGCCACAGAATCGACCCCTTTGCTCGCGCGTCACAGCCCTATGCTAGCTTCAAATCCGATGATGGGCCTCGCGCTCTCTCGTTTTCGTCGGTCCACAGCGGCTTTGTTGCTGGCCGTTTTGGCCTGGTCGTCGGGCTGCGCCGTGCGGCAGCCGATGGTGGAACCTACGTTCGCCGCGCGATCTTTCACCCCGGCCCGTATTGCTCTGTTGCCGCCTGCCATATTCATGACCTTTGACGAGGTCGGCGACAACGACCCGAAAAAATCAGACGCCCTTCGCCAGCAGGTGACCACCGAGGCCATGCGCCTTATCATTGCGGAACTTACCCGCCGTGGGTACGACGTGGACACCCGGGCGCGCTACGACGGCGTGTTTGGCAAAAATGGCGAAATTCTGGTCGGGCCCGGTGAATTGTCGTGGCTATCGAACGCCGTCTTGGATTTTGCCAATAGCCCGCAAGGGGGTCCTGAGGGGCGGCTGCAACCGCCTGCCTTTGTTGCCCCCGATCTGGCCCGTAAGGTGGGATGGGCCACCCAATCGGACACCTTGCTGTACCTCAATATCAAGGGCGTCGTGGTTTCCAAGGGCAAGGTCACCGCGCAGGTTCTAGCGGGGGCGGCCATCGTGGCTTTCGTGGTGCTGATGTATCTATTGATGTCCCAGGGATCCAGGGGCGGCGGTTCGCGATCACGGTCATCGCCCGCGGGTGGTGGGGCCGCGGCGGCTCCGTCCACAGGGGCCGTCGCCCCTATTGCAGGATCGCCAACCAACGCCTTCGTGGCCCCGCGGGGACGGGGCAGCATGGGCGGCGGTGGGGGTGGGCGGACCTACGGACGTTCCCATTCTGGACCTTCGTTCGGGGTTGGGGTGGGCGTTATGGTTCCGCTCGACGGACCATCGCATACGCACCAAGGCCGGGTGGTGCAGGACGAGGATGAGGCCTTTTCCGGCGACGATCTGTACGTGTCGATGACCATGGTTTCCGCCACCGATGGCCGGGTGCTCTGGCACATCAGGGAAAACGTCGACGTCGAGGCCGACCAAACTTTGGAAATGCAGCGGCTGTTTCGCCGCTACGGCGACGCGATTCCGCCATCCCTTGGGCATCCGGGCCGCTGAAATTTGTCCCGCCGAAAAACGTGGCGCGCGCTGGGGGAAAGGTGCTAAGTCACCGCTTCTCATAAAGCGCGCCCGTAGCTCAATTGGATAGAGCACAGGCCTACGAAGCCTGGGGTTCCCTGTTCGACTCAGGGCGGGCGCACAAAGAGAACGCACTGAAAACATTGGAGATTTCGACCCCCACGTCGCGGTAGATGCACCGGTGATAAAGCGCTTGTATCTGTTCGGAACCAGCGCCCTGCTGGTCGCTTTGGCGGTGTTTGCGTTGGGGCCCGTTTTTGATCGCCTGCTGGCCCGTCGGCAGATCCGGCTCGAGATTCGGGCGTTAGCAGCGCTGTCAGACACCACAGCTCAGTTATGGGTGCGCAAAGATCAAGGGCATCAAGGGCTCTTGACGCTTGCGATGGATCCGCCCTTGGCCAGTTGGGGCAGCATCGGGGGCTGCGGGGCTGCTGGCGGATCGGGCAGCCCCGGAGGGGGTCTGAAATGGGTGGGGCGCAATGTGACAGGCGGGGTGATCGACACCCAGGCCATCGCAACCCAAAGCACGTCACGGGGCAGCGACTACCGCACTTTGGCCCTCCGGCTGGGAACGATTTTGACGCCCCGCTGGCGTTTGGCCCTAAACCTGCCCGTGCTGAACAAGGTGGGGAATGTAACTGTGCTGGGGATCGGCAAGGTCGCGCGCATTTCTGGGCTTGGTGATGCCAGTCTGGACGTCAGTGTCCGTCTTGGCGCCCTAGGATCTCAACAGTTGTCCTTCGTGGCCACCGCACCAACAGGGTCATCCGATGCCGTCCGACAGGGCGTGGTCCTGCCCCAGCACCTGCAACTGGGCACCGGCGTTCCCGGCGCGACTGTGATGTACGAACACAGCCGTGATCACGATTGGGGTTTGGTGGTATTGGGGGCGACCGCCACCTATGGCGGCTGGGAAAACCGCATCGGGGACTATCGGGCACCCAGCGCGACAGCGTATGCACATGCCGGGTATTTGTGGGGGGCGTGGGTGCCGTCGGCGGGTCTGACCATGTTTGCAAAGGCTGCCCGGGATCGAGAGCGGGGAAGCGACCGTTTGCCCGCGGCTGACCCTCGGGTCATGTTGATGCCCAGCGTGGGACTGGAATGGTCCAGCGAATGGGTCGCGGTGCTGCCGGGGGTCATCCTCGGATTGTCGCCGAACGGGATTCAAAGCCTCACCCTAGGTCTTGGCGTTTCATCTTCACTTTTCTAGTCCTTTTTTGATCTTCGCCACCACCCGCAGGGCCAGTGCGTGGTGCGGATCGATGTCCAGGGCGTGTTCCAGGAGGCGCAAGGCTTCGGTTTGATTCCCGGCGTCCGATGCCATGACCGCCAGCAGACAAAGACTCTCAATCTCGTCGGGATTCCGCGCGAGGAGTTGTAGGGTAACCCGTCGGGCGCTAACCAGATCGGCGCTCAGATAGAACACGCGCGCCCGTAGGGCTTCTGCCGACGATCCGGGAACCACGGACAGGATTTCTTGCGCCAGCGCGAATGAACCCACTTCGGCCAGGAGCCGACCCAGATGTTGCAAGGCGCGTTCAACAATTGCAGGGGTTGTACCGTGCCGCTTGCGAATATCGACCACGATCCGGCGGATCGTGGTCGGATCTTTCAGATCGATACCGACTAATTTGTCTCGTCCGTTTTCATCGAAGATGAACAGGGTTTCGGTGCCATCGGTATAAACCAGCCGCCATCTAGAATCGTGTATCAACGTGAGGATCAGCGGCAGGTAGCGATCGGGGTAGTCGGTCGGCAACAAGACCGTACGAATCCCGTGCCGCGCCCGGTATGATTCGAATCCTTCGGGTCGATCGGCCAGGGCTAGGTGTTCGGCAAACTGTTCCGCCGATCGCAGGATGAACCGGCCGTCCATCATGGGACGGGATCTGGGATAAAGGCGATACTCCAGAAATCCCCCGTATCGATCGGAACAGAATATAGGGCCCCCGGCCAGTCCGGTTGTCTCAAGGACTGCCACCGCGGTTTCGGGAATTCGAAAGGGGGCTATTTGCGTGATCGGCGGTTCGGCCCGTGCTTCGACCCCTCGCAATCCACACAGCAGGACCCCACCAGCAACCGCTGCCACGGAAAGTCCCCTGTGGGCAGCCTTCGTCGACACCACGGCACCAATCGCTGTCCCAAGATTCAGAGCAACCGTGGGGCCTGCCACCCAAACGAATAGCAGCAGGTTCCGGTTGGCGGTGAGCGCCAGACCGAAGAAAGCCAACGACAGGAACAACCGTCCAAGGGGGAGTCCACCTCGCAACAGCGGCAGAAACGACACGAACGTGAGCGCTTCAAGCCATTTGAAAGCCCACACTGATCCCGGGGTCGTTCGTTCAACCATCCAAGGTGGAATGTTTTCACTTATCTGGCTTGAGAAAACGTCGCCCTGCAAACCATCGATTCGATTGAGCAACGTAAAAGGGAGCCGCAGACCGTCGAGGCCGTACGGCGTCGCGAGTCCGGCCACCGTGGTCAGGACGAGCCATCCCCACAGGGGTTTTGTAACGGGGCGGGGTGCGGACGATCCCCCAAGATGTCCCTGCAAAAGATCCCCCAGGGCAAAACAGGCCAACACAACCGGCCCCAGCAGGAACAACCCCTGGCAGTTCGCCCATACGATTTGCAGGGGTAACAGTGGCCATCCGGATCTTAGAGTCTGAAGACGCCGAATTCTTTGCACGAGGACAATCGTTATCGACAACGCCAACAACGTCACGATCGTGGGACGCTCCAGAATCAGATGGCGGGCGGGGTAAAGAAACAGCAACACGATGAACCCGCTGACAGGCCACAGGCACGGGGCGACGCGTATGCACACGCCGCGCATCAAAATGGCTGCCCCCGCGGCGGTTGCGATGACCTTGGCAATCACCAGCCCCTTCACGCCGGCCACCAGGTGGATCAGATACGCGACGATCTGGAACAGCCAGTGAACGTCAATCCAGGGCGCACCCCGGGTGTCGGCGGCGAAAGGATCAAAATGTGGAGGGCTCCCCTGCTCAAGGATGAAACGTCCGGCGGCCAGGTGCCACCAGATGTCGGTGTCCATAAGTGGAAAGCAGGAAAAATAGGCCACCACGACGCCAACCAAGCCACAGACCTGCCATGCCCCGCCCCGAAGACTCACAATCAGCCACGCCGACGGCTGACTCGGATAGCCAGCAAGATCAACCCTGGGGTCAGCAGCAGGATCAAACCCCACGTGCTCAAGGGTCGCCCCGGAGGTGAGGCGCCACAGGCAAACCCACCCCGGTCAGGAAGCAGGCCATCCTTCTGGGCCTCCACCACCACCGTGACCGACGCTTGAACCGGTCCGCCCCATCCATTCGCGGTCAGCACATAGGTTGTCGTTTCCAAAGGAACAATCTCTCGGGTTTCGATGGGTGCTGCACGGTGGCCCCCGACATCCAAGGTTGTGACGTTGCCCACGTCCCAGCTCAGGGTCGTGCTGCGTCCTTTCTCCACGCGGGCGGGATCGGCGCCGAACCGTAGTATCGAGACTTTTTGCGGTGTTTCGTTGACCGTGATCGAAACGGTTCGCGTGTCAGCTTCGGCGACGACCGCGTTGCGTGCCAGCAGCGTGTAGCGGGTTGAGGCCAGCGGCTTGATTTCCTTTTGGCCTTCAGGCGAAACCGTTTGATCTTCAAGGCGCACCTCGTCTGCGCCAAACGTGTTCCAATATAATATGACGGGGTCGCCTGGTCCCACCGTGTAGGTCGAGGGGTAGAAATCAGCCACTTCGGGCCGGGGTGGCGGCGGGACGTTGGGCTCCCCGACCCACAGATCGGGCCAGCCGTTAAATCCCCCCATCACCAGCGGCTGCGGATCGCCGGCTTCAATGGTGGCCGGATCTAAGGTGTGGATGTACAAATCGTAGCGACCAGAGTTGTGATCGGGTGAAGTCCCCTGTGCCGCCAAGACCCAGCGCGCGTCGCTGGAAAATCCCGGGTGATAGACCTTGTGCGCTGCCGAAAGCGGGGCAATCAAAAGCTGATCTTCCTTGCGCGCCCCAACATGGGGGCTGTGTCCCCAGCGAATCCCTTCGGTGGCCCCCGCAATGATCGCGAAAGACCCGGTGGGCGACACCCGGGGCATACACCCGATGGATCCCGCCCGCGCCAGCAGGATCGAGATCGGTGGTTTCAGCGTCAGCGCAAAGACGCCATTTTGCTGCGCATTGCCCCGGGTCCGGGCGGCGAACCAGGTTTCATCGGGCGCGACGCTGATTTCGTTGACCTCAGCGAAGGTTGCAAACAGATCCTTAGTCGCAACAACAACCTGCCTGCGGGCGACACGTCCTGACGGATCCAGATCAACGCGCACCACGCGGCTTTGGGCGCCGTCGGCTTGGTTGTAATACAGGGCTCCTCCCTTCCCCCATCCCGGCCAGGCGCCATCGTCATCAATCTTGATCTCGCGCCGCCCGGGGCCTACCCCGTGGATGGAAACAATGAAGATTCTCCACAGCCGAAAATCGTGATAGTCGGAACCACCCGGGAACTTCGCCTTGGCGTATGCGACCCATTTGCCGTCGGGACTGATCTGTGGTTCGATGTCTTCGCCTGCTGTCAGCGCTTGTTCGTCGGTCCGATCGGGCAATTTCAGCCGAAAAATTTTCCGGGTCGATGGATCGTCCGGTGTCCCTTTAGACCAAACGACGTAACCCGTGGGCAACGCCCACGCGGGTGTGGCACCCATTAACAACAGCAACAGGGGCACCACGGGTTTCATCGGCGCAAGGATAGGGCCCGGGGGCGGTTTGGGTCAATGATGTGGTATGAAACGCGGCTTCAGGAGAAAAGATCGATGAAATCCAGATCGTTTCAAGCCCCCGTGTTTATGTTTGTTCTGGCTCTGGCCGCGTGCGCTGGTTCGTCGGACGGGCCCTCTGCCATTTTGGATGCCGGCGCCGATGGCCGCGACAACAGCTCTGTGGAGGCCACGGGGCCCATAGGTGTAGGGCTTTCCGGAACGGTCAAAGACAAGGCGGGCATGGTCGTCCAGGGCGCGAAGATCGAGTCCGGGATGGCCTCGGCGTTGACCGACGCACAGGGAAAATATGATCTGAGGCTCGTGTCGGGCGGTGATGTAGCGCTGAAGGTCACCCGAAGCTGGTTCAAACCACTGACGGCGATGGTCGCCGTGGCGGCCTCAGGCACGACTTCCTACGACATTGTTGTCGAGGAGATACCGCTGAAGCTGGATCCCGATGACGTCGCCTTGACCGAGACTTATGCAAAAACCTTCGATTGGGCCCGGCAAACGTTGTCAATCACGATAGCGGCGAAGGCCACCCGCCGCGATTTTGACAACGCCGTTTATTTTCGGAACCCCGCTTTGTACCGCGACACATCCAAGGAGGTCGCCGTCACCCCAAATCCACTGCCCTCCTTGGAAGGGGGCAAACCACTAAACCTTAGCTTCGTGCTTCGCAGCGGCACCAACCAAGGGCAGGAAGCGCTGGATATCGCAAGCGTCGTAGATTCGCTGACCGATACGATGTTGGTGCCTGCGGATCGCAACGGGTTTTTCACATGGAATCCGATGGTCACCTGGTTAAGCGATTGGGATATGGTCAAGGCGGCGGATCTGAACGCGGCGGGCGTGGCCGTGCGGCAGCAAAACTGGGGTGCCAATGCCCCTAGACCTCAAGAGATCGAACGGGCCTTCATCGACAACACCTCCGGGACGATGTGGGTCGAAATCGTCTTTGCGACTTTCGTTCAGACGGGGCCGGGGATCAGTGACAACGACGGCGACGGGCGTAAGGAAATTTATGCCAAGCTCGCCACTGTCCACTACGGCAAAGATCTGGTTGCCCAGTTGGTGGGCGACTACCGGGGCCGACAGTTTGGCACCCATGCCCTCAGCCGCGAGGTCAGCAAAAGTCTGAACGCGCTTTATTCCACGACAGCCGCGCAGGTCGAACGTCTTATTGGCGATCCGTTCGATGTTCCCGGCGTTGGGACCATCAAATATCCCTTCGTTGTATTGCGGCACGCAGGGGGCCAGAAGAACGTCATTCTGGTCGGCCCGTAGGGTCCGCCTGGGGAGGCCGCGCTGAATCTTCAGCGCAGTGACGATAGGAAGGTCAGCAGATCGGCGGCCTCCTGCGCGGTTAGGGCAGCCAAGAGGCCATCGGGCATGGCGGAAATATCCTGCGGCAGCAGACGCCTGATGCGAACTTGGGGTATTTTTTCAGGAACGTTCTGTGCATTGATCAGCACCACGGCGTCGTTGCTGCGTTCTAAGATCACACCCTCACGGCTTTGGCCATCCGTGGTCTCAAGCACATGAAGGACAAATTTCGGATCGATCTGCCGGGACGGTTCGATCAGACTTTCTAGTATTTTTTCGCGAGGCAATCGCGCTGCAACTTGGGTTAGATTGGGGCCGAACCGCCCGCCTTGCTCTAAAACTTGGTGGCATCCTTTGCATCCAAGAGGGCCTTCGAACAGCGCGCGGCCACGGCCTTTGTCCCCGACCCGGGCCAGCAGCGCCGCGGTGTCGATGGTGTCGCCTAACCGGGGCACACGTTCGGATTCAGGCAAAAAGCGTTCGAAAAGGCCATGAATCTCGATTTTTTGGTGGCGACTGCCTTTCGCTGCGACGTCCGCCCGCAGGCTTCGCGGGATGCGCCCGCCATCCATCGCCCGTGATAGATGCAGCGCCCCTGGGGTTGATTGCAGCAGCTTGTCTATCGCTGGTTGCAGGTCGCTAACCGACCTATCGGCACCTAGGCTTGCCGCTGCCGCCACGATCTGCTGGTAGTCAGAATCGCCTCCGTCCGGTTTGGTCCCCTCGGGCGCTGGCACGTTTCGGATCCAGGACTCAATCAGCGCAAGACCTGCTGTATCGACGCTTTGGCCGCCCAGCCGGGGCATGTGGCCGCTGCCATCGGTGGCAAGGCGGTAAAAAAGCACCGAACGAAACGGATCTCCCGGCTGCACCAAAGCCGGCGACGATATGCCGAACGTCCCCGCAAGCGGGCGATCACCCACGATGTGCAAATCCTTAAGCGACAGTTCATGTTGCAGTTGCAACCCCGCGCTTCCCCCGCCACCGAAGCGGTGACAGTGCGAACAGTTGATGTGTAGATAGGCCCGCGCCCGTGCGTCAATGTCGGCGTTGCCATCTTTCGGATTGCAGAGTGGTTTTTGCGTTCGCGGTGGTGGGGTGGCGATGACCCCAGCCGCCACCAAGGATTGCAA
>JAYUUT010000276.1:0-3729 GCA_043754455.1 Myxococcales bacterium | reverse complement strand
ACGTGGCGCCTTGGGGCACCAGCACATCGCGGTGAACCAGGTTGTGTACCGGTTCTGCCACAAAGGCGCTGCCCTGGTACACAGGAGGCAGCAGGTTGCAGGGGTTCAGCCGCAACCAGATCGACGCCGCTAGAAATCGATGTAGATGAACTTTGGGCCACTGCTTCCAAACATCACGATACAGAGGAGGATCCCCGCCAGAAGGGCGCCCCAGGCGACGTCGGTCCAGAATTCCTTCATGTCCATGGGGTCAGAAGTCTCCGGGCGTAGATCCAGGCGACCGATAGAGGCATGGCGAAGAACACCCAGCCCAGATGGACGGCCGCGTACGTCGCCAGAACGTAGCTGGTGCGCAAGGCGAGGCTGGTGCGGATCCGGGTCGGAACGATTCGCGTCCATATTCCAGACAACCCGCGGTATGCGATGAGCAAGATACCGTGGTAGAGGCCCCACACCACGAAGTTCAAGGCGGCACCATGCCACAACCCAGATAGGGTCATCGCGGCCAGGGTGTTTAGCGCCACGCGCGAGGCCGATCCGCGCGAGCCCCCAAGCGGTATGTAGATGTAGTCAGTTATCCATTGTGACAGCGAGATGTGCCATCGCCGCCAGAACTCCGATGGATTGCGGGCCAGGTACGGCCAGTTGAAGTTCTCCGGGATCGAGATGCCCATCAGCCTCGCGCTGCCGATGGCGATATCCGAATAGGCGGAGAAGTCCATGTAGATGCGCACCCCGTAAAGGCCCAACCACCAGACCAGCATCAGCCAGCGCGCGTGAGCCGCTGCGTTTAGTCCGAAACCATCACCGATGAGCAGGCTCGCGTTGTCGGCGAGGACGTGTTTCTTACACAGACCGATAGCGATTCTGGTTGACCCCGCCCAGAGGTTAGGCAGCGTGACCCGCGCGGCAGCCAGCGCATGGCTGAATCCTTGAACGCGCTTGATGGGGCCCGCGATCATCGTCGGAAAGAACAGGATGAAGGCCGCGTACGGGACAAGAGCGACCGCTTCGGTTTTCCCCCGGTACCGGTCGGCGGCGTAGTGGATGAACTCGAACGTGAAGAAAGACAGGGCCAACGGCAGATAGAAAGGGCGGGAAAAATTTGCTGTTCCCGTGCCTGAAGCGCCAAACAGGTCGGCTGTCAGATTGAAGATGAAGGCGCCATACTTGACGACGGCAAGAATCAGGACCGCCTGGATGATTCCAAAGAGCGCCATCCGCCCCCCGGGCCGATACCACCGGCTGATGACGATCTCGAGCACGAACACCACGACCCAGACACCGCCATAGTAGGAATAAAAGCCTAAGCCGAGTAAGGCGAGCCAGGGGTTTCGCAGGGCAGGCGGCAATCCGGCTACCCCCATCACGGCAAGGAGGAGGAACGCAATATACGTCCACTCGTTGAAGATCACGGAACGACCCGCTTGACCGATCCGGTGCCGGTGCGTGCCAGGGGGCCGCGCAGCGCATCGGCTAGTGACCTGGCAACCTTGGCGGCCCCTGCGCCGCTCAGGTGGACGTGGTCCAGCATTTCATCCAGGGTGACGGGCGATTCGAACACCAGTGGCAGCCGCTGACACCTCGGGATCCGGGCCGCGATCCGGGCGAGCAGCGACTCCATCCCCTGGATCAGCGCCTGCCCGGCGGCGCGATCGGAAGGGGCCAGCAACGTGGGCAGTTCGACAAACCATGTTGGCACCCCGGCCTCGGCATAGACGCGACACAAACGTTCGGTCTCAAGCTCAAGAGAGGACCAATCGGACGCCGACAGACGAGGTGGCGCGGGTAAGGCCGCGGGACGGCTCTGCCGGACGCTTTGGTGGGCCTGCGCCCGGGCCTCA
The DNA here is from genome assembly GCA_043754455.1 of Myxococcales bacterium. GTDB lineage: Bacteria > Myxococcota_A > Polyangia > Fen-1088 > Fen-1088 > JAYUUT01. The sequence continues at coordinate 1,885 of JAYUUT010000276.1, read as the reverse complement.
AACCCTTCCCGTAACCAGGGGCCCAGCTCATCGGGGTCTCGGAAGATGAGGTTGCGGAGGGCACCTCGATGCCGCAATGGCGCGAACAGCCCGGAGACGAGGCCTTCCAGCTTCGCGTTGATCCGATGGCGGGGGGGTGACGTGCAGCCCGCGTGTTGCGGGAAGGGATCTTCGGGCTCCAGGTTCCACTCGACGATGTCAGGATGGGCAAGGCAGGCCGAGGCCTGGAGCATGGAATGAATCGAGTATGGGATAATGGCGCCGTCCACTCGATCCTTGAAGAATGAGGCGATGGCGCGATCGTCGGCGAACGAGTTGTGCACGCGGGCCAGGTTCAGCGTCCGGACGTTGGCTGGGGTCAGGAGATTCTCTAGCGCTACGGGGAGCGTCTCATGTTCCTTGAGGTGGTAGCCCCACATGATGCTCGAACCTGCCATGGCCAGAGTTCTGCGATGAGGGGCGAGGCCGCGGGTCCGGCTTACCGCTCCTGCCAATTCTCCCAGGGGCACCGTGGCCGACATCGGCAGACGAAAGTTCGTCAGATAGGTCTCGTCCAGATGGCCGGACGCCGAACTGACGGCCAGGTGGGCGGCCCCGAGCAGGATGACGGCCACGCAAATCCGTCTAAATGCCCGTCCTCGGGACAAGCCCTTTACGGACGGTCTCTCTTCGACGGCCATCGGCGCTGACTCTACCTGTTGTGCGCCCTGGAACAAGGATCCCCCCCCGCCAAGGGGGATAGGCGATTCAAACTGTATCGTCTGTTTGCGTTACGGGCGACAATTGCTGATAGTGAGGCGAGTCCGCCGAGGAGGCGCAACGCTGCGCTCGGCCCGGATCGTCGGCCGGCCTTGGCGTTATTTCCAGGACGGTGCACTAGCCGGGGCGTCACCGATCCGTCAGCACCAGCAGGCGCGCTGAATCGGTGAGCGGCACGCGGGCGGCCCAACGTCCATTCGCAGCCCGGATCAGCGTCACTGGCTGTGTTTCGTTCAACAGGGGATCATAAAGTTCCGCCACGGGCGCCAAGGCTGTCAAACCCGCGATCACAAGGGTGAAGGTTTCAGGTGGCAGGTCGAAACGCTGGGCGTCGGTCGCGGGGGCGTCGGTTCTATATAACTTGGTTAGATTCCTGGTCATCACATAGGTCGGCACCACGAATCGGTTGTCGTCCACCTGAAAGGGAAAAAAGGCCACCACGGCTCGGTCGGCAAGCGGCGGGAATTTCGCGCTGCCGTTTCCTTCGAACTGATTTTTTTGATCGCAGCTTGATACCGATTCAAGCGACAGCGCGCGGGGTCGCCCGATGGTGTCCGGCCCCGCGAAATAGCCCAAAAATTTCTTCAGGACACGCAACACCGGCCCACCTGTGACTGTGTCGGTCTCGTCCACCAAATCGGCAAAACGATCGCTCGTCGAGAAGAAAATTAGTTCTTCGACGCCCTTGCCCACATAGGCCGAAGCCGCGCGCAGGGTCGATTTCGTCTTCATCCGCCACAGATCGGTTTCGGACAGGGATGATGGGGTCCCCTTATCGTAGTCGATGAGAGACTGGGCAGGGTTCAGGTTGAAGGAAGAGACGAAGATCCCCGGGCTCATCTCACCCGCGGAACGCGCAAGGCGTCCGTGTGTGTTCCCGTCGGCGTCCCGGCTGGCAATGGTGGATAGATCCGGGAAGATCGTCTTCTGGTTTATGATAGGGGTTAGGGCTTGTTCGGGGAAGAAGGCCTTATAGGTTGGGGTAAACTCCTCCTGGAATAGCCCTGTGGCATCTGCCTGGCCGTTGGGCGCCCCGTCGGCCCGCAGCGCGCGTCCCGTCGCCCTCTTTGCATCCGAGGGGAAGGTGGCGCCGTGAAGGGCCAAATGACGGCTCATTGCATAGACC
>JAYUUT010000275.1:0-21347 GCA_043754455.1 Myxococcales bacterium | reverse complement strand
GCCTGTGAGCGCGACTTTGGCCACGTCGACCTACCATCAATGGCATAGGCGCTCACGGTACCGAGGCATCCCTGACGGGGCCCCGTTATCGAGGGTTTCAAGACGCCAGCAGCAGCGGCGTCGAAAGGCAGTACTCATGCGACCCACCGTTGCACGTCTCTTCGCGGCATGGCTGATGTTCACGGGATGTTCGGGGCAGATTGACGAAACCCAGCCGGGCGCTGGGGGCCCTGCCCTACCCGGGGGCGAAGGGCCATCAGGGGTAAGGAACCCAGGTGGCGTCGTAGCCAATCCGGCGTTCCCTGCAGGGGCGACACCGGACAAGCCGGGGGCGGCAACAGATTTGGCTCCGGGACGTCCCGTGACCACTACACCGACCGCCTGCGTTCCCGGCCGTCGGCCGACGTTGCGCCGGTTGAACGCCCGGGAATACACGAACAGCCTTCGGGCCCTGCTGGGGCCCGTGGCCATCGACGCACGATCCCTTCCCGATGACGTGGAGAACAGCAAAAACTTCGATACCGACGGCGCGTCGTTGCTGCTGGGCGAAACCGACGCCAACAAATACTACCTGGCCGCTGACAGCGCGATCGAAGAAGCCTTTGCCAAGGGACCGCCTGCGCTGATTCCCTGTCGGTTGGAAACCGGCGCGTCGTGCGTGAAGACCAGCCTTGCCGGTTTCCTACGAAAGGCCTTTCGTCGGCCAGTTGCGCCGGAACAACTGGCCCCGTTCGAAGCCCTTGCCGCCACCGAGGCTGACCCGACGACGGGTTTGAAAAAGGCGCTTTTGGCCACCTTGTTATCCCCAAACTTTCTTTACGCGCGTTTGGGCGATGTCGGCACCGCCGCCGGATCACCTTACGCCCTCGGTCCCCATGAATTGGCAGAACGACTGTCCCTGTTTCTGTGGTCGTCGCTGCCTGACGAAACCCTGCAAAAATCAGCAGACGACGGCCGACTGTCGCAGCCCGACGTGTTGCGCGCCGAAGTTCGCAGAATGGTTACCGACCCCCGTGCCGAACAGTTCATCAACGGTTTTGTCAGCGGGTGGCTGACCCTGGACAAGGTCCAAGGACTGGTACGCACCGCCCGGCGATTTCCGGAATTTTCGCAGGCGTTGCTTCAGTCTATGGAAAAAGAAACCAAGACCTTCGTGCGCAGCTTCCTGACAAACGGGCGGCCCGTGCGGGATCTTCTGCTGGCCACAAACGCATTCATGAATGAATCGTTGGCCAAAATTTACGGCGTCAGCGGCATCAGCGGGACTGACCTGAAAGAGACCGAGGGACCCGCCGGGCGCAGGCGAGGACTACTGACCCAGGCCAGCCTCCTTAGCCTCACGGGCACCGATCTTGCGACCGTGGACACGTCCCTGCCAATCCATCGTGGGGTGTTCATCGCGCGGCGGATCTTGTGCATGGAACCGCCCCCGCCACCACCCAACGTTCCCCCACCCCCCAATAAGGGCGTGACGTTGAAAGAACGTCTTTCACAGCACAAAAGCAGCCCATCCTGCGCTGGATGCCATGCCGTCATGGATCCCCTGGGCGTTGGCATGGAGCCCTACGACGGATTGGGGCGGTGGCGAACCACCTACGGAACCGGCGGCCCACCTGTCGAGGCCACCGAGTCCTGGCGGGGCCGCGCCTTCAATGGTCCGATGGAACTTATAGAAATGCTTGGAGCGACCGATGATTTCCCCGTTTGCCTGACCGAACATTTGGTGTCGTATGCCGTTGGACGTTTGACCGATGCGGCCGATGGATGTCAGGTGAAACAAGTGGCCACTTCGTTGGGGCAAGGCAAGGGCAGTCTGGTTGATTTGATTGAAGGTTTGGTGACCAGCGACCTGTTTCGTCGGCACCTGGCGGTGGGACAATGACCATGAATAGAAAGGACGTTGCCATGAAACGCTGGGAGATTTCACGACGGACGACCCTTCGCGGCCTAGGCGCGGCCATCGCGCTGCCCGCCCTGGAGGCCATGTCGCCTTGCATCGCACGCGCGCAGGCGGGCAAGGCACCGCTGCGCGTGGTGTTCACCTATGTGCCCAATGGGTGGCCCGCGGGCGGCTATAGCGACGCAACCCCTTACAAACCCGGCCTGGATGTTCTGGCCAGCGTCCGTTCGGATGTGACCTTGGTCCATGGACTGACCAACAAGGCCTCGTCAGAACAGGACAATCGAAAAGACCAGACGGCGGCAGACGGTCACGGCAGCGCTGCGGTCACGACCATGAGTTCAGAACTGCCCACGCCCCTGGGGGGAACCAACTGGGGTGTCAGAACCACGGTCGATCAGGTGATCGCCAAACAAATATTTTCCGACGGGCCAATGCGGTTCCCATCCCTGGGTATCAACGTACGACCGGGTGGCGGCGTTGACACGTATCATGCCCCCATCTACGCACAGACCATCTTCTGGAAGGGTCCCAATGATCCCGTGAAGCTGTACAACAACCCGCGCGAACTGTTCGATTTGATTTTCGGTGGGCCCATAGGGCCGGGCAATACTGAACAATTGGCAGCGCGGGTTGCACGCAAAAAAAGCGTCTTAGATTTTGTCCGCAATGACATTTCGACCGTTTCCAAAAAACTAGGAACTGCGGATCGAACAAAAATGGACGAATACCTCAACGGCGTCAGGGGCCTTGAGGGTCAAATATCCAAGTTGCCCGCTGCGGGCGCCGCATGCACACCCGAGACACGGCCCGCAGACGATCCCACGAAGTCCCTGGCGACGTATCCCGCCCGGTACGGCATTCTGCAAGATCTGGTCGTCAAGGCCTTTGAATGCGATTTGACCCGTGTAGTGCCCTTCATGGTGGGCCATGAGACTTTGATATCAACCTACGCAGGTGCAGATCTGACCAGCGACTGGCATTCCTATTCACACAACAACTACGGCGCCCACCGCCGCGTCCTAGACTGGCATTTCGAACGATACAAAGATCTGATCACGAAACTGAAGTCAAAAACCGACATCAATGGTGCGCCGTTACTGGATTCGACCCTATTGGCCTTCTTCAGCGGTCAAGGCGATGCGGGATCTCACGCAAAATACAACATGCAGATGTTCCTGGCTGGCAAAGGGGGTGGTCGATACAAGACCGGCCTTGTTCAGGACTACCGCAACAGCCGCGACGTGGGCGATATGTGGCTGGGCATCCTGCGCGACTTCGGTGTCGACAGGATGACCTTCGGAAAGGGGTCAAAGCCTATGTCCGAAATCAGGACCTGAGTTAAGTTTTCTGTGATCAAAAATTAGCCTGCCTACGACGAGAATCCGTTCATATATGTTTGTGCGGCCGACCCTCTTGCTCGTATTCTTCATCACCATGAACCGCCGCCCGACCCTAAATTCCCTGTTTGTAATTTTGGCAACGTCCTTGTACGCATCTGCCGCCAGCGCTGCTGATCCGTGGCTGGTGGTCGAAGGGAAACGAGGGCCGGGACGGGGCAAACACGTGGTGTTGGTCAGTGGCGACGAAGAATATCGGTCTGAAGAGGCACTACCCCAACTGGCGCAGATTCTGGCCAAGCACCACGGGTTCAAATGCACGGTCCTGTTTTCCATAGAACCGTCTGACGGCACTATCAATCCCAACCGACGCGACAACATCCCCGGACTTCAGGCACTGGACACGGCGGATCTGCTGATCGTTTTCACGCGCTTCCGAAATTTACCCGACGACCAGATGAAACACCTAGCCGGCTATATTGAATCCGGGCGTCCGATCATGGGGCTACGCACCGCAACCCACGCTTTCGAGCTGAAAGGCAGCCCTACTTTCGCCCGCTATGACTGGAAGAATAAGGATTGGGACGGTGGTTTTGGCCGACAAGTCCTGGGCGAGACCTGGATAAGCCACCACGGCAAACATGGGATTCAGGGAACCCGCGGCATCCTTTCGCCCAACGCCAAGGGACACCCGATTTTGCGCGGTATCAAAGACGGTGACATCTACGGGCCAACCGATGTTTACGGCGTTCGGCTGCCCCTGCCGGGCGATAGCCAAGCCTTGGTCACGGGACAGTTGATGGAGGGCATGGGCCCAACAGACAAACCCGTAGCGGGTGTCGCTAACGACGTCCTGATGCCCATCGCTTGGATCAAAACCTATAAGGGACAATCCGCCAAGACCGCGCGCGTGTTCACCACCACCATGGGTTCGGCGGCGGACTTGTCCAGCGAGGGGATGCGCCGCCTCCTGGTGAACGCCGTCTACTGGACCGTTAGACTTGAGGCCAAGATCCCAGCCCGAAGCAACGTTGCGACCGTGGGGACGTACCTGCCCTCACCTTTCAAGATGGACGGTTTTAAACAGGGCGTCCACCCCGAAGATCTGCGCCAGCCCCGTTAATCTAGGCGTCAATCGTCAAAAAATAGGCGCCCGCTGGCGGGGAGGCCAGCAAGGGCATGATTTCCTGAATTTTGGCCACGGGAACAATTTTTGCGGCGGCCTGATGTGAGTCCACGCTGTCCCAAACCTCGACGATGACGAATTTCGTTGGGGCGTCCAGCGCCCGAAGTAGTTGGCAAGAAATACAACCGGCGGATGTCTTGACCAAACCGATGATCGATTCAAGAAAAGCCCCCAGTTCGGACTGACGTTCGTGTTTCGCCTCGAAATGATTGATCCGTGTGATGGCCATCGGTTGTTTGCGAACACATACCATATCAGAATGAACGGGCCGCCGTTTCAAGCTGCTGCAAAAGACCCAGGGCCTCAGGATCTGCCGGCGACTCGACCAGGGCCCGCCTAAGCCAATCAAGGGCCTGATGGGGGGCCCCCCGGCGCAAATCCACATGCGCCATCAGCATAAGCGCGCCCACGTTCTGGGCGTCCTGGGCCAGAACGTTCAGGGCAAGTTCGGAAGCCCCTTTCAGATCGTTTGCCGAAAGCCTCGCAAGCGCCAGCAGCACTTTCGTCGGATTATCGCGGATTCCCGATGCCGTGGAATGTCCTGTCGTCACGCCCAAAGCCCGCGCGACCATGTCGCCGTGCGAAAGGAGTAGCAGCAGCTTCCCAAACTGGAGGCGGGCCGCCCCTTCTAGGTGGGGCTGGTCGCCAAATCGGCGGTGTAAATCACCCAAAACCGTATCGATCGCAGCGATTGTGCCCAATTGCAGGGTCGGCAGCCGCATTGCCAAGGGATCGGGCGAAGGTTGGACACGCAGAAACATAGTCTCGTTGCCGTCACTAAATACCAATCGCCACGTGGCCGATTTGTAAAGCTGCTGAATCAGTCCCAAATACCGGTCGGGAAAACCCGTCGGCAAGATCACGGTGTCCAGTTGATGTTTGCCAGCGAACGAATCGAAGCGTTCAGGAAACTGTAAGAGGCCCAGGTATTCGTCGAATTCGGCCGACGTTCGCAAGATGGTCCGCGTGTCCATGAAGGGGCGGTGGCTTGGGTAAAGCGCCCAGATGAGATACCCGCCAAAATGTGCCGCCGCGAAAATGCGACGTCCCGCGGGAATCTGGGGATCAATGAGACGGCGCGCCGATTCAGTGGGAAACCGAAAAGGGGTCGGCTGCGCCAGGGACGGTTCACGCGCCCAGGCCATCACCGCCAACAGATTTAGGCTGACCAGTATCAAGACACCAAAGGAAAGTCCCTGCCGCCTGTGTCTTGTAAACCAGTCGCGGAACGGCGACGTGCCGATGTTGATAACGACAAGAGGCGCGCATAGCCAATACATCAAAAGCACGTTCCGATTCGCCATCAGGGCAAGACCCGTGAACATGAGGGCAACCACCAGGTGGGCCACCACCAGCCGGCGTCTGGCGAGGACAAAGGATCCGGCCAGAATCGCCAGCGCATATTTGAAATGCCAGAAGCTGCCGGGGGCCAGGCTGTCCAGTGTCAGTGGTGGGATATTTTCGGCGACGTTTGCGGAAAATACATTGGCGTCCGATGGCGCCAGGCGGGCCAGCAGCCGCAGCGGCAGCAGCAGCCCCGACCATCCAAACGGGGTCACCAGCCCGCCCAGTACACACAGCAGGGTAACCACCCCCAACGTCACGAAGGGCTGCGCATCAGCTCGCCCCAGGCGCCAATGCACAAACGCGTGTAGGGCGTAAGCCCCCAAAAGAGCCGGGCCTAGGGCTGACAGGCCCTGCATGTTGGCCCACGGGATTTGCAAAATTGGCAACCACAACAGCACACGGCCCCGCCCCTGGGTTCGATGCCGTTCCAGCACGAAGAAGAAGACCGCAAGAAAGCCCAACGTCGCAATCGTGGGGCGAACCAACAGCAGGTGTCGCACAACGAAAAGTGACGACAGCAGCGCAATCACGGTCCCCAGCAGCCAGGGCAAGGCATCATTCCGTCGAACAACCTGCGCGCCGTCATAAACCGCCCACAGCAAAAACAGTGCGCCCAAAACGGTCAGGATTGATTTACCAACGACAAGGGCGACGTTGCCCCCGAGCGAATAGACACCGTAAGCGGCCAGTTGAAACAGCCAATGAACGTCGATCCACGGGCGTCCTGCTGCGCCCAACGAGAACGGATCGTGAAGTAACAACCCGCGGGTTTGCACCATTCGGCGACCGGCGGCCAGATGCCACCAAATGTCGCCATCCGCGATGGGCTGTAGTCCCAAGAACAACATGCCGACGACGAAGGCCAGCACCACAACCAGAACTCCCGCCGCGCCAGGGCGGATCCCCGGGGCCACTAACCTTAGGCTGGGTTGGCTTCCAGACACCAGTAGCGCACGCTTTTCCGATCGCTGACCGCGTATTCGTCGGTCAGGGGGCCCTTCCAAATCTTCTTCAAATCCGCACTTAGTTTCAGAAGGTGGGTTTCACCGGGGGCAAAACTGCGGAGTTTGCCACTAACGAATGCCTTCATCTTGTCCTTGATTTTGGCGCGTGGCTGCCGGGGTTTGTAATGCGCGACGAAAATCATTTGTTTGTCCATGGGGCCACCGACCACCTGATATTTCATCACGTACGCATAGTCGTACAGATCATCAGGTGGGAATTTGCCCGGCACTTCAACCAGTTTGGCGGTGACCGAAAGCACGGTGTCGGGGGGCGCCGCGAATGCAGATGTTGACATCAGCAGCACGGCTAACACAGCCAGGGTCGGACGAAGGAAAGCAAATGTCATGATCGTTTCACCTCGGTCGCATCGTACCCACAGATCTGGCAAACGCCAGTCCCGGTTTGACGTATGTGGGGACGAATCCATTTACCGCGGCAGTCCTGACGGGGACTGCTGCTGTTGGCGCAGAATCTCTAAATTGCGACCAAGCCCTGGCAAATCAGCCTGTAAACGCAAGGCGGCGTTGTAGGCCGAATCGGCCCCCTGCAAATCTCCCAACAACTGACGCGCCAGTCCTAAACTGGCCTGTGCCTCGGCGAACGACGGAAAACCGGAAACCGCTTGACCATAGGAATCCCGGGCCCCGTGTAGCCGCCCGCGCAGGCGTGCGTCGTTTCCGCTGTTGAAATGAACCACCGCCAATACCTCGGACGCTGACAGGGGCCGCAGATAGGCGCTAGGCGTCGGATTAGAAACCCCGTATTTACTCCGGTACCAATCGTCCGGCATGGCCTCGCCTTGGCGCAGCAGTTCTACATTTCGAGGAACCCCGGTTGGCCCTGGAATCCGAACGAAAAAATGCCCCGGCACGAGGATGCCTTCGACCGGGATCTGCAACCGTTCCCCTAAGGCCAAATACAGCGTCCCAAGCCCGACGCAACCCCCGCGCCGACTTCCCAAAACGCTGCCCAGCAGGCTGAAACGAAGATCTTTGTCATCAACTTCGCGGCTAAAGCCCAAATCGGAAAAGACGACCTGATTGAAGGCCCGCGCCGGATCGCGAACGATCTGGGCGGCCAGGACGGTCATGATTTGGGCGGCGACGCGATCAATTTCGGCAAGGCCCGCCGTACGCGCGGTCGACGGTCCGAGGGCCAGAAGCGATTCTGTTAGGGGCATGGCGGGCCCGTTGCTCGCGGGGGATCGACACGCAGACAGCAAAAGCAGTCCGGCCATCGTCGAAACGCCCCACCCCGCCCTCATTTTTTCAGCGGTTCCCATCCGTCGGGAAAATTATTTAGATCCCGCGCCGTCATCATCCAGATGACCAGGCGTTTCTTCCGTAGCGTTTCTGGACCTGCCCGCATGAGAGTCTGACGGACGTTAGGCCCGCCGCCATAGTTCATCACGAGGTCCACTGGATGGCCCAGAGCGCGCGCCAGATGCGCCGACACGCCCGCATGTTGGCAATCGATCAGTTCATAGACCCCCGTGTAGCTGTCCCCCAGCACGACGATCGGGCTATCGGGATCGTCTTCATAAAGACCGCCTTCGGGGGTGACCACCTGGGTGCCGACCAAAGTTTCCGGTTTGTGCTTTCGCTTCTCGACGTCCGCCAAGCGGGAGTGAAGGTCACCGTATCGCGTAAACGGCGCCTGCCGGGTGGTGTAGGCAATCGGCTTGCGGGCCAGGGTTTTCCACCACGGGTATTTGCGAATGCGATCGGCGACCACGCTGGATGCCAATTGCAGGCCCCGTGAACTCCAGTGCGTGTCCTGTTTTTGGTACAGCGCCTCGGTCGCATCCACATCCGCCGCGCGAGCCTTCAAAAACGGGGGCCACAGATCTACAACTTCTACGCCGGCCTCCGCCAAGGCCAACAAAAATTTTCGCGCGAAGGGGTTCACAATCTTGCCGACGAAATCTTTGTGCCGGGCGTCCAGTTTGTCCGGCAGAATTTCGACCTTGGTTGGCACCGGAACGAAAAGCAGATCGATACCTTGGGCAGCTAGGGCGTCCTTGAATTCGATGATCGCGGGGACGGGATTTTTTCCCTTGGGCTGCTTCTGTAGATCCCCGGCGACGGCCATATCCATCGCTTTGCGGAAAAACAGAAAGCCGTCCTGACCAGGGATGCCCAGAACTTTGGCGGGCACGGCTTTCAGCCGATCCTGCACGGATTTGGCAAAAGCTGACGTGGCCTTCGCCCAGGCTTCCCACGATCCATTCCCTATCTCCTTCAGCTCACGCCCTATTTCTTGGGCCAGAAGTTCGGGGTTTGCTGATACTTTGCCCTGGGGAATCCCGACGGGTCGATTGCCTTCCGTCTTCGTGCGCAGCTTCCGGTCGGCATCAACCCCTTGGACGAGGAAGACATTGTAGGTCGCCTTGCCCTGGGGTTTGCCACGCATGACGACCGTTGGATTGTCAAAACGATTGCCGTCACCCAATTCGCTTCTAATGTCCGCTTCGGTATCCCCGTCCGGCCAGACCGATACGCCGCGCACAAGATCGGTGTTGTAAGACGGATACCACAACGATGAAAGCTGATTGGCCCACAGTTTTACCTCAGGCGCGCCCAGCACACGGGTGCTGTAATCACCCCGGATAAGGTCAAGAGTCTCGGGCTGGACCAGATCCGTACGCACCCGACCGTAAAATTCGTTGCAACCATCCCCGTCCTCGTCTGTCGCCCCCGCAAATCCATGAAACCAAGGGGCCACTTCAATCTTCACCCACAGATCGGCCTTGCCCGAACCACTGTCGTGGACCAGTAGATCCACCGCCGCCTGGGGAACAAAGGCCGGCCCCCCGCGTAGGCCCCAGGTTTCTTCGCGAACCGCTGCGGCTACATCTTCCAGTCCCGCACCCGCAGGCTGATTTTTGGCAACCAGATAATCAACCAACGGCACCAACGCCAAGGGCTGCCGCCGTTCAGCAGCGGTCAGGGTTGTCCCAGCGATAGATCCCGTCAACGACGCCGGATCTAAAACGCCTTTGAAGGGAGCCGCCGGGATCGCTGGTTTTCCCCGGTCAGCCGCGCCATCGGGACTGGGATCCGCGATCATGAAATTGGCGTGGTATGCGGCCCAGTCCAGATCGGCGCGCGTGGGCCGTTCGATCCGCCGCACCAGCACCTGCGACGTCGTCCGACGGTACGTCGCGTTCACGGTCTGAACGCCCTGGCGTTGGTAGGGCACGATCCCCCCCCGCGTCGCCCAGGGAAATTTTCCTGCGCACGAAATTCCACACATTAGGATCAGAGAAAAAACCCGGATCGCAGTCTTCGGTTCAGGCAGGGTGATAGTCACGGCGGCTGTACCTCCAGAGGATTCGCAAAACCCGCAGTCCGTAAGTCATTGGGTTCAGATGCGACACTTCGTCGCCGTAATGGGTCGGTATCGGAGCCTCGCCAACCGCCAGACCGTGGGCGCGGGCGGTCGCAAGGATCTCAAGATCAAAATCAAAACTGTTCGACAGGCGGGAAATCGGCAGCCTAGCCAACGAACGCGGTCCGTAGATCAAATACCCGCTGTGATAGTCGCTTAGGTTCAACCCCAAAATCAGGTTTTCCAGTCGATTCAGGATCGCATTGCCGACGTATTTGTACACCGGCATACCCCCGGTCAGGGCCGTGCCTGGCGCGATGCGTGAGCCCTGCAACACGTCCAGGTCGCGCGCGTGCCGTTCGTCGAGCAAACGGGGCAAGACTTCGGGGCTATACTGCCCGTCAGCGTGAACACACGCCACAACATCCGCCCCCGCAGCGATGGCGGACGCCAATCCATCCTTCATTGCGGCGCCGTAGCCTCCGTTGTGGGATCGGTTGATGATCTGGACCGGCACTTGGTCGACGTGGGCCACCGCCCGCGCCACGGATGCGGTTTCGTCGGTACTGCCATCGTTGACGATAACGATCTGAAACAAACCCGGTATCACGACCTGTCGCACGCGCGTGACAACCGCAGACAGATGACGGGCGGCCTGGTACGCGGGAATGACCACAGCCACCTTCATCCGGCGTGTTCCATCTGTTTGGCGACGACGGATCGGTAGCGATCTAGATAGTCGCGCACGATTCCGGGCAACATTTGTGCAAGCGTGATGCGGGGGCGCCATTTCAACAAACGTTGCGCCCGTCTTATGTCGGGAATGCGGGCTTCGGCATCGTCGTATCCGGGGCCGTACAGCGCGGCGCCAGTGACGGTTCGAAACCGGGCAGCAGCAGCCCCTGGAACTTGCCGCGCATATTCTTTGGACAACGACCGACCGAGGGCGCGAATGCTGACATCGTTCTGGGGGTTACCCAGATTCAGGATCTGGCCCCGGCAGGCGGCGGGATCTGCGACCACCCGCACCACGGCTTCAATAAATTCATCAATGGCGACGAACGAACGCCGACGACGCCCCCCATCAACCAACAACAAATCTTCGCCACGCAGAAGCGCATTCATGAACGACGCCAACACCCGCGGCACGCCTTCGCCGTCGACGCCGGGCAGATAGTCCATGCGGGCACCCAAAACGTTAAAAGGGCGGATGATGGTGAAGGGCAAGAGCCCGTGTTGCCCCTGGGCCCAGATGACCCGTTCCAGCAGTTGTTTGGCGCAGGCGTAGGTCCAGCGTTCAGCCTGAATGGGTCCCAGGTACATGGGGGTCGTGGCTTCATCCATCAGCACCGCGGGTCGCCCCCGGGCATTCAGCGCCGCACGGCCGTAAACCTCCGAGGTCGAAAAATGAACCAAATGCCGTTTTCTGGACGCGCACAGATCCACCAGCGGCAACAGATGGGTGAAATTCGACTGGATCACATCCAAGGGCCGCGTGTTGTAAAGCGCGGGGTTGCACATGGCGGTCAAGGACACGACGACGTCCGCAGCCTTTGTTAGGGCTTCCAGCAAACCTTTTGTCTCGATCGACGACCGGATCCGGTTCACACGCCGGTCGGTGGGGGCCAGTTTGTCAAACGTCAGATCAACGGCATCAATGGTGCAATCCAGTCGATTCAGCAGCGCCGGGACCAAATGTGATCCGATAAACCCCCCGGCCCCCAGGACCGCAATCCGGGGTCTGGTTCGTCTTGCCGCCACCTATTTCCCTAAATAGATGTCGGGCCAACGATCGTTGGCAGAATGAAACGTCAGCCGCGCCATCTGATCCTCAGGGCTGCCAATCTCCCACAGGTAGATTTCGTAGTCGTAAATGTCGTGGTCATGGCCGCGCTGGGTGGCCGCCCACACCAACCATTTGCCGTCAGAGGACACCTGGGGAAAATATTCATGCGAACGTCGGCCCGGGATGTCCACCAATACCATTTTATCGATGTCTGATTCGTCCTTGGCAGGTTTGCCCGCCTTCATCGCTTCGTGAACCACGCGGCTGCCGCCGTTGCCGGTCGGGTGAACCCAATAGATGGAATCGCCGTCTGGTGCCCAGTTGACCTGACAACCGTCGCCGGTGCGGGTCCAGGTTTTCTTTTGGATGTTCCAGATGCCCGTTTCACGCTTCGATCCCCGTAGCGTGACGGCGATGTACTTGCCATCTTTGGACAGCTCCGGCTGCTGCAGAAGGGCGCTGTCTAGGTCGGGAACCTTGGTGCTGTCGACGATTTCATTTTCGTCGCCGGACACTAGATTTTTCCGGAATATGGCTGTGCTGCGCACGAAAAGAATTTCATCGTCCGAAACCCAGGTCGCCCAACTGGCATTGTCGACGATTTTCTTTTCATCACTGCCATCGGGCTTGACGGTCCAAATGTCCCATTTGCCAGCAACGTTCGCATCCTGTTCGCGCACCCAGCCCTTCTTGCTGCGACAGAAAAGGATGCGCGAACCATCGCGAGAAAACCGTGGAAACCAATCCACGGCATCACCTTTTGTAATAGGAGTCACGTTCGATCCATCGGTGTTCATGGTGAACAGGTCGTGGTTCCCCAGCCGTGAACTGGACCAGACGATGGTTCCTTTGACTTTCTGGCCAATCGCCTTCATCGCTGCCTTGTCATCGGCCGACGCGGTTTCCTCGCCACCTGACGGGGGTGCCGTTCCGACCGAAGCACACGCCCCCTGCCCCAGCCCATACAGCAGGACCAATCCTTGCAGAAATGATGAATAAACCTGGGCGCGTTTCATGGTTGTCTCCTTAGTCACAGCAATCAGCCTGCCACCTTCGTCGGTCTTGCGTTTTGGGGCAATGGGAAGCATTGATTCATTCCTTCACGAAAGCCGCGCGGGTGGTACCCCAAATCGCGGATTGCGTCGTCGGGGCTCAGATCTGCGTCGTTGACAATCCCCGCAATCGCCTGCAGCGACAAAGGGGATCGGGCGGTTAGCGCCGACAGCGCCACGGCGACGGCTTTGCAAAAAATCACGGGCAACGACACGAACCGTTTGTGAACGCCGGCATGTTCCAGGATTACCTGGGAAAAAGCCCGCATGCTAATGGCCTCTCCGCCGCTGAAATTGTAGGTCTTGCCATAGGACCGTTGATTTCCGGCAATGGCCACAAGGCCATCGACGATGTCCTGTGAATGGACGGGGCGTTTTTTCGCATCACCCCGGCCGATCATCGGCACGACAGGAAACCGCAGTAGATTCTGACGGTACAGCACAAATTCCTGACCGCCGTTTTCGTCGTAGACCAGCGTCGGCCGCACGATCGTGTGGGCTATTCGATTTTCCAGTTTCACAATAGCCTCACCCGCCAGTTTCGATTCGGCATATTTGGTCAGGCGGGGGTACGTGACAGAGGCGGATGATATGTAAACCAGATGCTGGACACCCGCCTCGCCCGCGGCCCGCGTGACATTGGCGGTGCCCTGCCGATTCACGCGTTCAAACACGCCGGGGTCGTCTGACAAGATCACAGCGGCCAGATGAAAGACCGTATGCACACCGCCCATCGCGGCCCGCAAAGACGGCAGATCCTGCACGTCGCCCTGCACGACCTCGACATCGGGTTGGTCCAGTCGATGGCGCAAAGGATCGCCCGGCAGAACCAGCGCCCGCACCCGCCACCCGGCCCCCACCAACCCCCGCACCAGGCGGTGGCCCATGACCCCCGCCGCACCCGTGACCAACACGACCCGGATCATTTGGCAGCTCCCAATTCAT
This sequence comes from Myxococcales bacterium, assembly GCA_043754455.1. Lineage (GTDB taxonomy): Bacteria > Myxococcota_A > Polyangia > Fen-1088 > Fen-1088 > JAYUUT01. The sequence goes on along the minus strand of JAYUUT010000275.1, from coordinate 7,456 downwards.
AGGTCAGCGGCTTCCAGTCGCCCACGGCCAGTTCCCGCGACGCAAATTCCCAAACCACAACCTTCTTGCCGACCAGGCGATCCTCGCCAGCCTGTAGCGCTTCGGACAAAAGTTTGCGCGTGGCAAAGGCCCCCGAATCGTTCTGGGCAATCACATCAACCGGTCGGCCCAACGCCCGGGCCAGGTGCGGTCCAAACCCAGCCGATTCGCCCCACCCCATCTGGGACAATGAAAAAATATTACTGAAACTGTCACCCAACAACAACACATCGCCCTTTTCGTTAGATTCCCAGGGACTGCCGTCGGCGTTCTGTACCTGATGCACCGTGACCTTCTGAGGCAAGAACAGGGTTTGGCCCTCCGGAAGTTTCAACATATCCACGATATCACCCACGCGCTGCACGTCTTGCGCGACAGATTTCCACGAAGGTGACGTGACCGGCGCCAACTGTCCTTCTTTTTGGACAAAGGCCGCCAGATCCTGGGCAACATTTTCCATCCAGACGGGCGTCCAGTGGGTGTCCTGAATCAGAAACCGCGAGACCCCGTAAGCCCCGTCCGTGGCCAATACCTTATCGAAGACAACCACGCCTGCACCACGCATGTCCTCGACAAACCGGGCCCAACTGAGATTGGTCGCAATCTGGGACGAGGCAGACGAACGTCCGTGCAGTTTGGACGCCTCTGCACTGGCCTTGTCGGGCATCGGCAGCAACACCAGTTTGATGCCACGGGCCTGCAGCGCCTTATGAAAGGCATAAATCGCGGGGCGGGGGTCGGGGTGAACCTCAATGTCGCCGTCGTCTAACGAGGCCTTAATCCGCGTTTGCAGGATGTCGGCATCCAGAAACCCAGGGCCCGCGACCGACAGCACGCCTGGTTTGTAGAAAAGCCAGCCGTCGTGGCCAACGGTGGCCTTTCGGTTGCCCGCCCGTCCGTACCCTGTTAGCAACGCCTGCATGCGCGGCTGCACCCATTCGTGCAAATAGGACGCCTTTTCAAGATCGTCTTCGAACTGTTTCAGATTCTCCTTCGTCGGCTTTCTTTTGAAAAGATCGGGGAGGATCGAATCATCGCCTTTTAGTCTTTCCATCACCGCCTGGCTGATGGGGACCGCACCGACAGCGGCCAGGAAGATCACGACCATACCCACCGCTAGGGGTCGGCTGATGTTCGTGTGAATGATGCCCCGGCGCAGATCGTCGTCATGGGAGGGATCAGTGGGGCCGCCACGGCGTCCGGGATCTGCGGGTTTTGGTTTCACAGATCCTCCTTAGAACTGAAAGTAGAGAAAAGGGTTGGTGGTCTGGGTCCACATGATCAAAACCGCGACCGCGAATAAGGCCAGCCCACCGGCAACACGCGGGACGGATAACTTGCTGGTGAATACCCAAGTATTGGGCAAACCCCACACCGTCAACGCCGCGACAAAGAACATCAGCACATGATAGGGCGTGTAGATCACCCCGGCTATCGTGTCCGATGCGGGAGTAAGCGAGCCCAGGCCAAACATCGATTTGAAATACTGAACCGCCTGTTCCAACGTTTTAGCGCGGAAGAATACCCAGGACAGGCACACAATGATGAAGGTGATGCCCACGCGCACAGGCTGCGGCAAACGGCGGTAGGGGCTGTCCTTCCCCTGTGCGCGTTCGAAGGACAACATGCCCCCGTGAATAGCCCCCCACAGGATGAAATTCCAACTGGCGCCATGCCACAACCCCCCCAGCAACATAACCACCATCAGGTTAAAATAGGTGCGCCGGTTGCCTTTCCGGTTGCCCCCCAGGCTGATGTACAAATAGTCCCGCAACCAGGTCGACAGGCTGATGTGCCACCGGCGCCAAAAATCCGTGATGTTGTCCGATTTGTAAGGGGAATCGAAGTTCTGAATCAGGACGAAGCCCATCATCAACGCCAACCCGACCGCCATATCGGAATACCCAGAAAAATCGAAATAGATCTGAAACGCGTAACCGAAGGTTCCGAACCAGGCGTCATACCAATGCATCGGCCCTGCGGCGAACGTGGCGTCGGCGATGTGTCCCATAGGGTTGGCGATCAGAATTTTTTTCGCCATTCCAAAAGCAAAAAAGGCAATGCCGCGCGCGAACTTGTCCACAGTGTGCTGACGGACGCGCATCTGTTCTTCCAGTGCGGCGTAGCGAATGATGGGGCCCGCGACCAGGTCGGGAAAGAAAGCTTCGAAACACATGTAGTCGGTGAACCGGCGCATCGGGCGGGCGTCGCCACGGTACACGTCGATCGCATAACTCATCGCCTTGAACGTGTAGAAAGAAATGCCAACCGGTAGGACCACATGCAGCACCGGCACCAGCCCCTGCCCCCCCAGGGATCGCGCCAAGGCGTTGATATTTTCGGCGACGAAACCGGTATATTTAAATACCGCCAAAAGACCCATATTGCTGATGATAGAGACCAACAAGACTGTCTTCATCCCGCGGGTCCGGGGCACCTGGGGCCCTATGATCGCCGGCAGCCCGTCAGTGTCCGGCAGCCCTGACATCCGCAACAGGGCCAGGCCGCAGACGTAGTCGACGCTCGACCCAAAGAACATGATCACGGCCCAAATGGGGTTCGCCCAGCCGTAGAACACATAGGAAGAAATCGCGATCAGGGCCGTCCGGAACCGGAAAGGCACCGCGTAATACAGCAGCAGAACGATCGGCAGGAAGTAAAAAAGGAAGACTTGTGACGTAAAGACCATGTCGCGGGGCCTCGCAGCGGGGACACGCTACCCGCCGGGGCCAGACGACTCAAGCCTCAAACCAGAACTTGCCAAAAATATTTAAGCCTTCAGGACATCTTGATGACCGGCAACATGTCGCCTGCGCTTTCCAAGACCCCCTTGACGAAAGACGTCTTGTAGTAGCCCGTGACCAGCGGGTTGCCGTATCCCGCGACGCCAGGACGTTCGAATTCGGCCCGGCCCACGCCCATGGACTGCAACGCCGTGGCCAGCCACCGGTTGTAGGTCAGCCCCGCATATTCCTTGGCTTTGTTGGGATACGGGGTGGCACGGCCCGCTGTCGCCAGATTTCTGTAATCAACGAACAGCCCCGTCTTTAACGCCCCTGCCGCGCCGCCAACCGTCACCACCGGAATGCTGGAAGCGTCGTGGGTTTCCTGGCCACATTCCTGCGTCCATTGCACAAGACTGTTGTCGAGGTAGGTCGCCCCAGGAAATTCTTCGACGTCCAGTTTCAGCGCCAGATCCAGCAGCGTTGCTTCAAACGTCAGCTTCAAGGCTTCGAACAAAATTTGCTGCTGCGACGCCACGATGTGCTTATGAGCGACCTCCTGGTGCCAATCGCCGCTGTAACTAGAAAACGTGTCGGACGCGCTGACCACGGCGATGCGGGACGTCCCGCACATGAACGCGGCCGCAATCACGTCGTTGTACAAAGGAAATTTCCGTTTGGACTTCACCGGATCAGCATTTGAATACCCGACTTTTCCGGTGTCATCTGTGGGCTTCGACACGGCATTGCAGGACGCTGGCCGCGACACGTTCAAACGCCTCTGCAATTCCGACAGCCGGGTCATGTGGTCATCCAAACGCTGTTTGTCCAGGGCTGAAATGCGCCGGTTCCCATTGCGAAGCGTGCGGTAGTTTTCAATCACGCGATCCACGATCGGTTTTCGCGGGGCCACGCCTGGGCTCGACGCCGCCACAAAAATCTTATTGAACAAACCCAGGGATCCTTCTTCCCGACGTACCTCCTGGATCGTGCCCGATTTGGCGCTGGGGTTCGACCATCCGTACGAAAAACCGCCCCGTGTCCCCGTAATCATCGAACGTTCTTTGGTTCCCGCCAGATCTTTGTAAAACGAGGGCGACCAGGCCATCACCTGATCGATCGTGGGCATCGGCAGTTCCTGCGCTAGTTTTCCGTCCCCGCCGTTTCCGTCATTGCGCGCGTAGTTGCCCAAATGACCGCCGGTTTGGTGGGCGATGTAGAACGGAATATCCAGCCCGCGCAGCACGTTCATCTTGCTGACAATTTTGTCGGTCAGCGCATTCGCCGACGATCGCAACACGGGGGACAGGCTGGCCTCCGCGCCATCCACCTTTCGTTTTAACACCCCCGATTTCGCATCGTGGCCCGGCAACACGTTGGTGGTTTCGGTCAACGTCGCCGCGTCGGGGTACATGTTCTTGCCCTCGATGCCGCCGTGTTCGGTCGTGAACGCGACAAAACGTGGTTGCCGACCAAACGCAACCCCCGCCCCGTAGGCAGGCTTCGGGGTTTGCACCGATGCCAAGAAAGGCAAGCCCAAGGTGGCGCCCCCTACCCCCCGCAAGACCAAACGGCGATTGATGACGACGGTCTTCATGGGACAATCCTCCGCTGCGAAAATTCTGAAGCCATCGCGACCTCGCGAAACGCCGCCTGCAGACCTCCCGGTCCATCCATGGCCTTGCGCACCCGCGAAAGAACGCATCCATCGGCCGCGGGATCATCCCAGCGCGAAAACGTGTACCGAACATAGTTACGTGCGAAACAGGCGTGGGCCTTGCCGCTTTTTCCAATCAAGCGCATCAGATCCGCTGCCCCCGTTGATGGTGTCTGATCGCCCGGTATGATTTGCGGGATGGTCTTCGTATCGATGGCCACCTTGGCAACCTCGGCACCTTTGTCGTTAAATAAGCGCTGTTCCCCCCGAACGCGACCCAGGGAATCGAAATTTTCCGTGGCGAACCCAATCGGGTTGATCAGCGTCCGGTGACATCCGGCGCACGATGGTGCCGATTCGGTGAGGTTTTCCACCACCTGCCGGGTCGTGGATTTCGCGTTCAGTTCAGGTGGCATTGCGTTCGCGTTGTCAGGTGGCGGGGGAATGTCGTCGCACAACATGGATTCACGCGTGAACACGCCTTTCATTACCGGGCGGGTCGCTGCCGATCCCGTCGCCAGAAACGCGGCGCGGGTCAGAAGCCCCGGTCGTTCGTCGCCCGGCGCTTGCGGTGGCGCGGACACCCCATCCCACGGTGAAACCCCATAAATTTTCGCCAAATCTGCACCCTTGGCCGTCAGATACGACGTTGAAAGGACATCATCAAAGGGCGCCTTGCGGTCCCATGTTAGGTATCGCATCAGCCCCACAGCATCGTCAATCATCTGTGTGCGCAAGGTGGCCTTGGGCAGGTCCAGCCCGGCGAATGTTTTGAACGTCGGATCCCCGTTGCGCGCGTCCAGTGGTTTCAGATCGTCTAGTTTCAACCAATCACGCACAAATTCATCGACAGTGCCCTGCGTGCGCGGGTCGGCAAACACGCGCGCGAGCTGTCCAGAAAATCCGTCAGGGGTTTTGAGGGCACCCGTTTTCGCGGCCGCCAGTAAATCCGCGTCCGGCATCGAATCCCAGAAGTGATACGATAACCGATTCGCCAATTCGTATCCTGACAATGAAAACATCGTCGGTTTCTGGGCAACCGCGGTGTCACCATGTTCAACCTGGTACAGGAACTGGGGCGCCGTCAGCAGGCCCGCTATCACGTCGGCATACCCCGCAGGTTCGGTCCCGGGCGTTCCCAGATAGAAGCCCTTGTAGAACATGACCTCGGTCGGGTCCAGCGGTCGTCGCAATGCGCGTTCGCCGAAGATCGTCACAAAATTGGTCAGGCAATCAGCATCGTTGGATGCGTCGGTGTCCACGGCACATTTTCCGACGACCGTCGCCATCTTACCTGGGCTGGTCAGGGCCGCCCCCACGCCCAGCGCGACTTCATACCCGCCATCGACGTGGCCTTGTTCGACGTCTTGATCGAGGCGGCGGTAGCTGCCATGAAGGTCTTGCGGCAGTTTCTGGCGTTCATCCGGCGGCATGCGGGACAAAGCCCCGGCCAGCGTCTGAAGCACGGATGTGGCCCCGTTTGTGTCTTTAAGCGCGAACGTCAAAAGATCGCGAAGCGTGTTGCGATACTGCGCGGTGGTCAACCGCCGAAACCCTTGCGACGGAGCCAAAGCCGCCGGATCGCATGAAAACGCTGTCGCGGGGTTGGCGGGATTTGTCATGGTCACGGCTGGTGGCGGGTTCACGCCCCCCACAGCGCCCCCCACGGCACCCGGCGTCACCGCCCCTTCACCTCCCGCACCATTTTTGCGCGCAGGGCTGCCAGGCAGTGGCGCAGCTGCGCCGGGCACGGTTGCGTCTTCGTCGGTCGCCATGCTCCCAACGCAGCCCAACCCAACCAGAGCCCCTAGGCACAGCCAGCCGATCCGCCGATCTGACGAACCGAAACTGTGCTTCATGCTGCTATTCATCGTCTGTCTCCCGTACTAGCTGGATGACGCAAATGCTAATGCGCATTAGTGCTTGCATCCTTAATGACGCTCGTCGCGCGTTCCAAGTGTCAGAAAAGTTTCGCCGCCCCTGCTAGCCTGGCCTAGCCACCCATGAAACTGGTCAAAACCCCCGTCTACCAACAACTAAACGACCTGCTGCGCCAACAGGTACGCAGCCCGGCGTTCAAGGTTGGCGATCGCTTTTTGACCGAACGCCAGATTGCCGCCCAATTCCAGGTCAGCCGCGCCACCGCCAACAAGGCCCTGTCAAATCTGGTTTCCGAAGGCGTGCTTGAGTTTCGCAAGGGCCTGGGCACCTTCATCCAGGGAGGACCTTTGAATGTCGACCTGGGCCTCCTGGTCAGCTTCACGTCACGCGCCCAGGCCATGGGGCGCACGCCACAAACGCGGGTCCTGACGTTCACACGCAGCAGGGCCGCGGACCTTTCCCCCGACATCAAAGCCAGACTGTCGCTAGGACCTAATGACGACGCCTTGGTCCTGCAGCGGCTGCGGCAGGTCGATTCCCGACCCGTCATTCTTGAACATCGCATCGTGGTCGAACGCCTGTGCCCCGGCCTGGACGCCCGCGTGGCCCGGGGATCGCTTTATGGTTTTTTCACCCAACAGCTGCGTCTGATTCTTTCGGGAGCCGATCAGATCCTGCGTGCTGTGGGCGCCAGCCCCGAAGAATCGATCTTGCTGTCATGCAAACGTGGGGCCCCCTGTTTGGAAGTGACCGCAGTGGCCTACCTAGATGACGGGGCTGCCCTGTGGTGGGAACGCACCCTTTATTTGGGCGACGCTTATCAATTTCACAACCGCCTTGGGAAAATCCCAGGACAGGCCCACGAAGGCACCGCAGGATTGGTGCTGACATGAAACACGTTGAAGATCGATCCTTCACCCTGCGAATTGAATTCCGCCAATCCTTCCGGGCCGGCTATGAAGGCGACGACGACGGTTATGCCTGGACCAGCGCCCTGCCCGCCGTCACCGCCGAAATCGTCCGCGCCGCTTTGGGCGCCCTGGCACGGCACCCGAAGTGGACCATTCACCCGGGGAACCGCGGGCGGTCAGCGCAGGACGAAGTCACGTTGGTATGCGAATCAGATAGCTAGTGCACCGTCTTCGAAATAGCGTCA
>JAYUUT010000274.1:0-4663 GCA_043754455.1 Myxococcales bacterium | reverse complement strand
CGGCCTCCGCGGGCAAGGACACCGACGCGGTCGTCGCGCGTCTGGGCGCACACGAGAGCTGGACGAGGACACAGGCGCGACGGGTTCTGGCCGAGCGGCCCCGCGACGAGGTGCTCCGGTCGCTGGGGCGGTGGGTCGCCAGGCAGGAGCAGGGGACCGACGAACGCGATCCGGGGGCGGACCGCGCGCGGCTCGAGGCCCTCTGGGTGTACGCCAGCCACGACGAGCCTGCGCCGGAGCTCCTGCGGCGCACGCTCGACGCGGGGGACCCGCGCGCGCGCGCGGCGGCGGCGCGCCGGGTCGGCCGCTGGCCCGCGCGTGTGCCTTGGGCGCTGGCCGCGCTGACCGCGCGCACCGACGACGAGGATCCGCGGGTGCGCCTCGCGGCCGTGCTGTCCCTGGGCGCGCTGGCCAGCGCCGACGCGGCCACCGCCGCATTCCGCGTGCTGGCACACCCGACGGATCCGCTGCTCGATCGCGCGCTGGACGCGACCGTCGCGCGGCTGGCGCCGGTGTGGTATCCCGCGTTTGCGGCGGGTCGGTTCGACTTCGGCGGCAACATCGATCACCTGGCGCGCGCTCTGGCCGTGGCGGGGACACCGGGCGCGGCCGCGCCGGTCCGCGCCCGGCTGGCGCGGCCGCTGCCCGAAACGGCACGGCGCAAGCTGGTGGTGCTGCTGGCCCGGCTCGGTGGACCGGATGATCTCCGCGTGGTCCTCGATCGCGCGCTCGGCAGCTCGGACCCCGACGAGACGCGCGCGCTGCTCGGCGCGCTGGAGGAGGCGAGTGCGCAGCGGCGGGTTAGGCCCGCCGGCGCGCTGGACCAGGTGGCGTTGCTCGTCGGCGCGCGCGATTCGGGCGTCCGTGAGGCGGCCTTGCAGTTGGGCGAATCGTGGGGCGTGGCGGCCATCCGCGTGCCCGCGGCGGCGATCGCGGCGGATCCGGCGTCGTCGCCACCGCTGCGCGCGGCGGCGCTGCGCGTCCTGGCGCGCGCGCCCGACGGCGCCGACAGCCTGGCCTCCCTGGCGGCGCCGGGGCACACCGGGGCAGTTCGTGGCGCCGCCATCGCGGCGCTGGCGGCGCTGGCGCCGGACCGGGCGGCGCCGGTTGCGGCCGACTTCCTGGCGGTGGACGTGCCCCCCGAAGCAGATCCGGCGGCGATCTTCCGCGCGTTCCTCCGGCGCAAGGAGGGCCCGGCCGCCATCGCCGCCGCGATGGAGCGGCGCCGGCCGGCGCAGGACATGGCCAAGATCGGCCTGCGCACACTGGCCGGCGCGGGCGCAGCGCCTGAGGCGCTGATGGAACGTCTGGCCGATGCCGCCGGCCTGACCCAGACCGAGCAGGCGCCGACCGCCGACACCGTGAGGCGGGCCGTGGCCGACGCCCGGCAGCGCGGCGAGGCGGCGCGCGGCGAGCTGGTGTTCCGGCGGCCCGAGCTGGCCTGCCGGTCGTGCCACGCCATAGACGGCGTGGGTGGGTACCTCGGCCCGGATCTCGGCGCCCTGGGCCGCAGCGCGCCCGTCGACTATATCGTCGAGTCGATCCTCAATCCGCCTAAGGCGGTGAAGGACGGCTACGAATCGCTACAAGTAACGACCCGCGACGGGACCGTCTACAACGGCATCAAGGTCCGACAGACGCGCGACGCGATGATACTGAAGGACGCATCCAGCGAGGCGATCCCGGTGCCGCTGTCGTCCGTGCAGTCCGTGCGCCCCACGGGGTCGTTGATGCCGCCTGGCCTCGCGGCGTCGTTGACACAGGCGGAGCTGGCCGATCTGGTGCGGTTCCTCGCTGCGCTGGGGAAAGAGCCGGCGTTCTCCGGTACGCCGGCTCCGGCGGTGCGCGCCTGGCAGGCGCTCGAGACCGTGCCGCCCGCGTGGCGTGCTGCCGATGCGCGGACCATCGGCGCCGCGCTGGCGCGGCCCGACCTAATCTGGACGAGCGTGTACAGCCGCGTGTCGGGCGCGTTGCCGCTGGACGACGTGCGACCCGCAGGGAGCCCTGCGCGCCTGTTCCTTCGCTTTACCTTCGACGCCGAAATCCCCGGCGCGGTGATCGTCGCGCTGGAAGGCGCCGACGTGGCCGCGCTGTGGATCGACGGAACGCCGGTCGCGGGGCGCACCGTCGAAGTTGACCGCGGCCCGCACGCGGTCGTGCTCGCCCTGGACGGCGCCGGCGCAACCCGGTCGCTGCGCGGCGCGGTCAGGCCGGCTGTGGCGTCACGCGCCCGCGTCCGCCTGCGGACGCGGTGAGGTGGCGCGGCTCCAATTGACATCGTGACATCGAAATAATACATTCATGATGTCATGGCGAAACAGATCGTGACGAAGCAGATCACCCTTCGTGGTGTCGAACCCGAACTTGCGCGCCGGATTGGTCGCGTGGCCCAGGACGCGGGCACCAGCGTCAATACCGCCGTGTTGCGGATTTTGGAACGTGCCGTCGGCCTAGATGAAAGCGAACGACGGCTGCGGCTTGCGCGCTACACAACCGCCACGGCAAGCGACCTGCGGGAACTTGAAGAGGCGATCGCCGCACAAAGGGATATCGATCCCAAGTTGTGGACGTAGCTGTTCGGATGAACAACATCCTGCTCCTGGACACCTCCGCCTATGCGCAGTTGCGCCGCGGCCATGTGAAGGTTGTGAATTTGCTGGCAACGGCTGAACGGGTTTTCCTAAGCAGCGTCTGCCTGGGAGAGCTTGAGGCTGGTTTTCTGTTGGGGTCGCGACCCGCGGAAAACCAGGCGACGCTTCGGGATTTTCTTGCCGAACCTTTTGTTGCTGTGATTGACGTCAACGCGGCGGTCGCGCGGCGGTACGGGGTGATATTTTCTCAACTTCGTCGCGCGGGAACGCCGATCCCCACGAACGACATCTGGATAGCCGCCTGTGCCTTGCAGGCAGGCGCGCAGATCGTCACCTTCGATTCAGACTTTGACCGGATCGCGGATCTGAACCCCTTGATCTTGTCGGTCTGATCTTAACCGAAGTGGTGGGCAGACATTTTGATGCCCATGACGGTGTCTTCGTAGGCGACGTGGCCTAAATCGGCACCCGCAGCGCCCGCGACCACCATCAGTGGCAGCAGGTGTTCCTCCCTCGGGTGGGATTCGCGCGCGCCAGGGGCCGTTGCCCACGCCACAAGCCGCGCGTCCCGCGCCAATGCGGGAAGTGCGGTGGTTTCCTTCAGCCAAGCATCGAAAGCCACCGAGTCTGCGTGGCCCCTGCCGCCGAAGCCGCGCATGTTGTGGTAGCTGGACCCGCTGCCAAGGATGAAGACACCTTCGTCTCGCAGGGGGGCCAGCGCGTGGCCGATAGCGAGATGCACGGCTGGGTCAAGCCCGCGGACAAGCGACAGTTGAACAGTTGGGATCTCAGCCTGGGGGTAGGTCAACATGAACGGGACGAAGGTGCCGTGGTCAAATCCGCGCGTCGCATTCGCTGCGTTTTTTATCCCCGCCGTATCCAGCAAGGACTGGACTTGGGCAGCCAGTTCCGGGCTGCCCTTGGCCGGCCACAGCAAATGGTAGGTGTTCTCCGGAAAACCAGAATAGTCGTAAAGCATCGGCGGGGCCGCAGAGGTCATCACCGTCGGCACCGGTTCTTCCCAGTGCGCCGAAATCGCCAAAAGCGCCCGTGGTGGGGTTTTGGGTAGATGTCGGAGGTTTTGCAGATAGGTCGTCAGACGCGCAAGTGCTTCGGGCTCACCCATCGGGGAATCGACGAAAGGCCAGGGTCCTCCGCCATGGGGCAGATAAACAACGGGAAGCCTTTGCATAGGAAGAGGGCTAGCACGCGGTTAGGGGTCACAGCCCACGGGTTTTGCTGATACATGAAGATCGTCGATCCAAATATCCGACAGAACAGGAATGGGATGATATTGCTGCGGTCCGATCGAGACGCTCTCGAACGGGGTGCCGTTAGGACTCGACTGCCGAAGTTCAGGTATCTCCTTGCCGTCGATGAAGGCCTTGATGACCAGCCTGCCCGCTGCGGGGCCGGCTTCGTTGGCGAACTCGACACAGACCCAGCGGTTTGTCGGAAACGGGGAATTGGCGCCTACCGGATGTTCGCCGGCACCCAGAAAATGGTTGGTGACAAGTTCCTTTTTGCCTCCAAACCCCAGTTCAGTTGCGGCCCCCGTCGCGCTATTGGCCACCACAAAGGCCTCGTGGGTATTCCCAGGGGGCAGGCCGGGCGAGATAAAAATGAAGAAACGCAGGTAGAACGTGGCCGCGGGGAAGGTGGCGGTTTGTCGTATGAACGATGTGCTCTGTCCTCCCGGCGTCAGGGTAAAATGTAGGGCGGATTTTCCCGTATGTGCTTTTGATGTGTCGACGTGGATGCGGCTCGGCCCTTGGGTCCGCCACAGCGTTGTGTTCAGGCCGTCTCCTTCGAATCCTTCACAAAGTTCGGACTTCAGTCCCGCGCCATTGGGGCACGGGGTCGCCGCGACGGGCGTCTGGGCTGCAACGTCCGGCGTCGTGGGCACAGGGCCGTCGGGGCGCGACCGGCCGGGGTCGCGGGCGTCTATGTCGTCTCGTGACGCCCCTCCGTCAGGTGGCTGACGTTCAAGATCGTCTCTATTGGAGAACGGCTGGGTGATATTTGGCGCTGTTGATTCGGCGACATCCTTCGAACGCCCCCCGATTCTTGGA